>JAFSTA010000030.1 GCA_017450695.1 Kiritimatiellia bacterium
ATTTTTTGCCGCAAAGAACGCAAAGATCGCAAAGATGAATATCTGTAAGAAGAAAAGAATGAAATCTCCTCTTCACCATTTGGGTGAGATGGATAAATACACCATCTCAAACAACAATTGGCCTTTTGCGCCATTCCTATGTGTTCTTTGCGTTCTTTGCGGCTGAAACAAAAATCAACGGAGGTTTTTAGGATTACTTGCAACGAGGGTTCATCCCTTGCGAAGCTGGCGGATGTCGCGGTCGTCACGGACACGGGCGCGGAAGTCGTGACCGGTTCCATGCGCATGAAGGCCGGTACGGCGCACAAGCTCGTCCTCAATATGCTTTCCACCTGTTCGATGGTGCGTTTGGGGAATGTCTATGAGAACATGATGGTGAACCTCAGACCCACAAACGACAAGCTGCGCGAGCGCATGGTGGGCATTGTGGCGGAAATCCACAAGACAGATCGTGATACTGCCCGTGCAATGCTCGAACGTTCCGGTTGGGACATCCGCAACACCATGCGGTCCAAGTCGTGAGCGGGGGGGGGCGCTTCGCGCCAACTGAGAAGCTGAAAAGCAAAGAAACGAGACGGGCACGTGTCCCATGTCCGTCGTTTTACTTCCTCGCACAGAACAGTCCCATTCGGGGAAATAAGGTGCGCTTACGCCAGTTGTTCTCCCCAAATGTCTTGGAGGCGACGGATTGCGTCGCGAGGATTGGACGATTGGCAGACGGGGCGGACGACGGCGAAGTTGATCGCACCGGCTCGTAGGACGTCGCGCAGATTCGTTTCGTTGATTCCGCCGATGGCGACGGTGGTGAACGGGGCGGCGCGGATGATGCCGCCCGCCGTTTCCACGCCCACGGTCGGGTCGGGGATTTTCTTGGTCGGGGTCGGGAAGACGGGGCCGACACCGCAGTAGTCTGGCTGGACTAGTACCGCCTCTTCCGCTTGTTTCGGATTATGCGTGGAGAGACCGAAAATGCGGAGTGACGGATAGCGTTTCCGTGCTTCAGGAATCGGCATGTCTGTCTGCCCGAGGTGTACGCCATCGGCCTCAATCTCCGCCGCGATTTCGGGATCGTCATCGACGATGAGCCGCGTCTGTTCCCCGGCTGTGATCGAGCGCAGGTTCTTTCCCGTCGCGAGGATTTGTTCGCGCGTTCCGGGTTTCATGCGCAGCTGGACGTAACGCAACCCTTCCGCGACGGCGGCCTCCGTACATTTCTCGTAGGAGGTAATCGGGTTGGTGATAACAAGGTAAAGTCCGAATTTCTCAATCACGGTTCAACTCCTCGTGCTCGGATGAAATGACCAGGTTTTCTTCAGTCACCAGGTTAATGTAATAGACGGTGGTGTTCGACGGCAGTTCTGCCGTGACGGTTTGTTCGCCGAGCGTGGCGGGCGTTTCTTGCCAAAGCCGTTTCTGCCACCTTCCGGTGTCGGTCGTGTAGTTCAAGACCGCACGTTGGATGCGGTATTCACCGGCGGAATACGGTACGGAGATTTTCGAGCCGTTGCGATGCAAGGTGCCGATGGTCGGCAGCTTCTTGCCGCCACGCACCGACTGGTCGGCAAAGGCGAGGATTTCCGCTGGGTTTTCACCGGCGGCTCCGTGGCCATGCGGCATACGAAGCCGGACACAGAGAGAGTAGGGGGAAGAAAGGGAACGGTAACTCTTCTGGAGCGAGTCCATGGGGTAGGCAAAGTCATTCGAACCGTCCACCCAGAGGAAAGGTGTTTTGGAAAGCGGGAGGAAGTAGCGCGGATCCCAAAGTTTCGCCCACTTGGTTCCCAGTTCCATCCCGGCGTGGTCGTACTGATTATCCTTCCACGCGGAATTCTCGTCGAGAAATCCGCATCCGTACACGGGGACGGCGAAGGCGAAGCGGTGATCGACACTCGCGGCGATACAGGTCAGGTAACCGCCCCATGAAATCCCGGTGATACCGATACGGGCGGGATCGACTTCGGGTTTCGACCGCAGGAGGGAATGGCCGCGTATGACGGCGGCAACCGCATGGTAAGCCCATTGGTCCTTGACGGGCGCGTCGGCGTTTTTGAAATCGCCCCAGCCGGCGGGGCCCGAGTCGGCGTGGCGGTAATGCGCCCGCTGTTCATTTCCAAAGGTATTGCCGCTGACTGCGCCGCAGGTGTCCATCGAGATCGCCGCGTAACCCCGGTCGTTCCAAAGTTTCACCCAGCGGTAAAAGGCCGATCCTCCGCCCCCGTGGACAAGGACGATTCCCGGAACCCTCTGTCCTGGCGGGACGGAGGGCATTCCGAGATAGGCGAAGACGCGTGTCGGTTTCCCCCTGAACGGTTCGCCCTCGTAGAAGATCGTCTCCATGCCGTTCGTCCGGTATTCGGGGGCAGGGAAGACGCGGGGAGGCGTGTAGATTTTTTCGAGGTTCCAAGGGTGCGAACTCTTGACGGTGACATGGGAAAAGGGCGTCTGCTGGGAATCCGTCTCGATCATCACCGTGCCACAGAATTGTTCGCCCCTGGTTTCCTCCTGGTTCACGGTACAGAGGAGCGCTCCTTTCGCACCGGGCGGCAACTGCTTCGGATAGGAACCGAGTATCAGGCAACGGCAGGTCGAGACGACATGCGTCAGGCGCAGTGGCGCGTCGCCCGTATTCTGCAACGTGAAGGAGATGGACGGCAGACGGGAGACGCCGTAGTCTCCCACGTCCACCGTGTCGGGACCGACTACGGACAGAATGCCGTGGGCCAGTGAAGAGAGCGCGGAAAACGCGAAAAGCATGAACGTGATCAATCGTGTGTTTGGTTTCATTTCCTTCCTTTCCTAGGGCGTGTTTTCAACGATGCGCCTAAACACCTCGTATGCCGAAGACGAAATGCGCAGGCTGTAGTTGCGAAATGCGTAATCCTCAAGCGGAATGCCCCGACGTGTCAATTGAAACGCGGCGGCAACCTTCATGAGCTTGGCATCGGACAAACCCTTAATCGGTCGTCTTGGGTTGCACTCGTTATACTTCGTGAAGCGAGCCTTCATTTCAAGCCAATCCGTTTTTTCGAAGGTGCCAAGCGCTGGGAATGCGTCAATCATGCGCAAGGCGAGGTCATGAAGCGGACACTCCGCCGACCCCATAGCGAGGATGATTGTCGGCAATTCCACGGACGAAAGCGCCTTGCCGCTTGGGTCTTCGGCGTACTTCTCGCGCGGGCGAAACTCAGGCGGCAACCTGTTTTGATGCGTCGTATCCATCGTCGGCATTCTCCTTGCTGTCGCTTTTCGTCGCCGCCTCGGATTTCATCTCGATGGTGGCCACCGCAAGACCGTTGAGGAAAATCACATGGTCGATGATCTCCCCGTCAGACGCCCACACCTCGCCCACAACGGAGAAGATGTTCTTCTTCCAATCCGCCGCCACGCCCTTTTCAAGAGGCGAGTCCGGCGGAGGATTGAACAGGTCAAGGTGTATCTGCCCGAGCGACACGCCATGCTTCAACGCATGGATAAGGCTCCCGCCCTGCGAGGCGTACTCAAGATTGGCGGCCTGTGCGATCATCTCGTCTCGCTTCGCCTTGTAGATTCGGGATAGCTCCTTCATCTTGCCCGGTTGCGACGTTTCAAGGAACTCAATGAGTACCACCTTGTCCATCGCAAACTGTCGGCAGAAGTCGGCGTTTGTGCGCAGACGGAGCCGATCCTCTATGGGCGTATGTTCCGTCAGGCAGCGCACCAGAAAACGCTGGTACTCCTTCTCGTCCATGAATTTCTGCCAATTCATTTCACCTCCCGGTGCTCTGACTTCTTTTGAAAAATGTATTTCAACGGTTTCCTCCATGCGAAAGCTTCAAGGCCTGAAGCGAAACATATCCCGCGTTTTTCGATGCTGTTTTACGAATTCCATTTCGCCTCCCTTGCAGTTTGCGGAAACTTATCAGCCCGAAGAGGAAGCTTATCAACAGGAAAACAAGTGCGTGTTTTGTCAAGATAAACTTCCGGAATTGTCGGCGGTTGTGGACAACCGCCCTCCCTAATCATGCCATGATAAATCATTTACGACTCCTTGATACGGCCAATCGTCAGCATTCTCCGCCAATCCCATGCGCACTGGGTTGTTACGCACATATTGCCATTTCTCCTCATATTGCTCACCTGTTCGCATTTGGGTGTCCCAACAATTCCGTTGGAATAAGGGTGGATTTCGTTTGGGAGGGACGCAATTCATTGCGTCCGGCGTGTCCGCGTCATTATCGGCCGCAATAAATTGCGGCCCTCCCGTAAATTGCGCATTATCCGCCTTGCGCCATGCGATTGCCGCAAGGGATTTCCACTGTTTCATCCACCGATGGAAATCGGGCGCAGGATATGTCGCGGGCGCACAAAAAAAATGAATGTGGTCGGGCATTATCACATATCGGCCAATAATCCAATTCTGCGCATTCGCCCAAGCGGACAATATGATGTTCACCATATCCTTGCCGGCAAGAATGGGGTTGCGCCCTTCCGTGCAGACCGTGACATACAAAATGGTCGAACGGAACCCCTGTTCATGCACAGAATTGCGCGACGGATGCTTGCGCAAGGGAGGGACGCAATTCATTGCGTCCGGCGTGTCCGCGTTATTATCGGCCGCAATAAATTGCGGCCCTCCCGCGAATTGCGGCCCTCCCGTTCCCCGTTCGTCCTCCATAGCCTTGGCGAAGGAGGATTCCTTGTTCCTCATTCCCCTCATTTCGCTTCGCCTTTCCGCGCCTCGGTCAGAACACGCTTGACTCCCTCGATCACCGGCGCGAGCCGCTTGTATGGTTCCGGGATCGTTTTCAGTGTCCGGTAGGTGGCGATTCCAAGTGGCTTTGTCTTGTCCCGCACGGCAAATTCGACAAACCCCTTGTTCATCTTTTCGCAGAGCAGAAACCCGATTGACGGATTCTCCTCTGGATGCTTCAACGTCGAGTCCAATGCCGAGAGATACAGTTCCAACTGCCCAAGGTAAGCCGCCCGGAACTTGCCCATTTTGAGTTCCACGGCGACCATCGCCCGCAGGGAGCGATGGTAGAAGAGAAGGTCGATAAACACCTCTTCTCCTTCCAATCAGCCGCTTCTCTCGTCCCATGAAGCAGAAGTCGTCGCCGCCAAGCGCCTGGATCGTCTTTTCGACGTCCGCGACAAGAGACTTGGAGAGGACGCGCTCGTCGATGTCCTTGCAAAAGCGGATGATCTCTCGATGATGGGTAAATCCAATTGAAAAGAACGCCGCTATATCATCTTTCTCCAATTCGCCAAACGGCATTGGGCAAATTTCGTCACTCGGCAAGTGTCGAAATGCAGGATCACCAAATTCAACACTTACCAAGTGTCGAATTTCCGAAATGCCTGCCCACGCCTCGAAAAACAGACGCATATACTTTATGCTCATCGGCGAAAACCCTCTCAGCCCCGGCAGTTCCGCCTGTAACTGTTGCGAAAGTGCGTCAATCGCGCCTCTTCCCCATTTCGCGTTGCGCGTTTTCTTCGAGATGTAGCCGCCAACGAAGAAATAAAGCTTCAACGCCTCGGCGTTCGCAAGGTGCGCCGCCTTCGCCCGCGCCTGAAGTATCGCGAGCTTGATGTCTTTGACGGCGACTGTAAGATCTTTGGGAATCATGGCTGCCTCTTCTGCGCGAGACTTTTTCATCACAGCGCTCCTTTCAGTACCTTTAGTTCCATTGCGATTTCGCCCTCCAACGCCGCAATCTCGCTCCAGATTTTCGCGGACGGTTCCAGTTCCGCGTATTTGACAACCTTGTCCTTACTCGACGCGGGCGCACATTCAAGCCGCCGAAGAACCGTCATTGGCAGAATGACATCCCTATGGTCGGCATCCTTGTAACTGACCGCGTGCAGAAGCGTTGCCATGCCCCAGATGAAGTTGACTTCGCTGGAAACATCAATTGGATTGTCATCCCATGCAATGGGAACTTTCGTGTTCGCATCTTTCATTACCTACATTCTTTACTGTCGGTTGAGGACACGTGACCGTACGTCTTTTAGGGATTTCACGGTGTTGTCAGGCGGGATGCAGGATCGCTTGGATTGCTTCTGCGAACGGGGTGCGGCGTCCGATGCCCAGTTCCTCCAGCGCGGAACAGTCGAGGTGCGCATCCTTTGGGCGTGTCGCGCCCGAAGGTGGTGCGGGATTCGGTACCAGCCGTTCCACAGGAAATCCCATCTGTCCTGCGAGGACTCGGGCCATGCCGTATTTCGTCATTCCCTCATTCCCGCTCCAGTGGACGATGCCGTGGAAATCGGGATGAGCGAGATGGTATTCGACCAGTTGGAGGATTGTGTACGCGACATCGGGCGTATAGGTCGGGTAACGGGTCGCCCAGTCCTCAATCGCCAGCGTCGGTTCCGTCAGGCGGTTCATCTGGTCGGCGAGAACCGTCACGGCGGATTCCGCGAGTGTTTCGCAGGGGCCGTAGAGGATCGGGACGCGCAGAATGACCGAGGACTTTTGCGCGCGGGAAAGAAGTTCCTGTTCACCGTCGAGCTTACTCCGACCATAGTCGTTCAGTGGATTTGGCTTGTCGCTCGGACGGTAGGGCGGTTTGGTTCCGTCGAACACGTAGTCGGTCGAGAGATAGAGGACGAAAGCTCCGTGGGTGGCCGCCCAACTTGCGATGGCGGCGGTCGCTTCCACGTTCAATCGTCTGGTTCCCGCCGGGTCGCGTAGGCTGACATCGGGATGCCGCTCTGCGGCGGTATGGACAATCACGGCGGGAAGGTGCGCGTTCAGGAAGTCGTGAATCGTGTCCGGTTGCGACAGGTCCACGCGCACGAGCCCGGGGGACTTGCGCCGGAACGACGTACCTGTGAGATTCCACTCGTTTTTCTGGAAGGCGCGAAAAACCTCCCGTCCCAGCAAACCGGTCGCGCCGGTGATCAACACATTCATTTTTGGATTCCTAAAATACTAGCGAGCCGGACGGAGATACCGAACTGGTCCAGGTCGGTGCGCAGAAGCGCGATTCCTTCCTGTTTGGCTGCGGCAACCATGTCTTCCGGCAGGGGGCGGTTGTGGACGATGATCAGCGCGGGGGCACCGACAAGCGTACAGACCGCGACGGAGTTCTTGTGGTTCTGTACGGTCACCAGCAGGAACTCATCCTCGCAGTGGGCCATCACATCGCTGAGCAGGTCGGATGTATAGACACCGGCGACCTCTGCGTCCGGATCTGGAACCAGAACAGCCTCCAGCCCGGATTTCTCAATCACTTCGGAAAGTTTCATCGTGTAGGGATTCCTTTCTGTACGTTCCTTTCACCCGGTGGTACCCGCGAGCACGTTAGGCAGAAGGGTGGAGAAGACGCTGCAGAGCCTCGTCGAGGATTTGCAGGTTCGTACGGCGAACCAGTTTGAACGGCAAGTAGATTTCCAACGCGCGGAAGAAGTTTGCGATGCGTTCTCCTTTCACTTCGATCGAGCCCGGGCACCCGCCCAGGTTTTGGAAAAGGGTAAGGAGGCAACAGGGGAGTTGGTTCCACATCGTTTCGATCCCCTCTTGTCCGCTGATCAACGGTCCGTACGAAAGTTTCTCGGTTTTCGTATCGACAAGAATCAGTACGTTACGGATCGGAGGGCGTTTTCGGGGGTAACGCGGGAACTGGGTCGGGATTGGCAGAAAATCCAGTTGTACGGTCGTTTGGGAAAGCAACCGGAGTTGCTGGAACTGTTGGATGAAATGGGATGGCAGACGAACCGCGATTCCCTTGTCCTCGTAAGTGCGGACAGGTTCCCATGTGTCCCGCCAGGTACCGTCCTCCCGTTGCCTGATGACCAGCATTTTGTCCGGGAAATGGCTGGTCAGCAGTTCTTTGTTCTGTTCCGTGCGAAGCAGAACACCCAGTGTCTGGTAGAGAAGCACGGAGAGGAGTTCCCTTTCTTCGGGATCGGGTTTCCACGGAAGGAATCCGGGACGGATCGAACGGAAGACGGGGGCGCATTCGTTTTCGGTGGGCGGCTGCTTCCTCAGTTGTTTTAGCAACCGTCTCTCATAATCGTACTGCTGCTGGTTGGTCAGGAACAGAACTTCGAGCGCGGGGATTTCGAGCAGCCAAGATACGACCGGTTTCTGCGGCGACTGGACACGAGTCAGCATTTCGTTGATGGCATTCCATCCCAACAGGAAACGGACGCAGGGCAAACCGCCCAGTAGCCTCTTGTCGATCCATGCAAAGATCGGTTCCTCCCTTCCAATCGGTTGGATACCGAAGATGTCAACCGGGCGCAACCATTCCCAAGGCGTGAGCTTCGCGACCTCGTTGATCTTGTGGTAGAGGTCGAGCCACTGCTTTTTCTCTTCTGTTTTCATACGGCTACTTGAAGGAACGGACGAGCGGGCGGTTCAACATCTTCTCGTAGATGTCGATGTACGCTTTTGCACAGGTCTGGTGATTGAACCGCAGGGAGGCGGCTTTCATGATCCGTTGAATCTGGCGTTCCCGCTTTTCGGACGGCAGGTTCCAGAAGTTCATCGCTTGTTCCATCGCCCAGAAGAGTCCCCAGCTGTCGTACACCTCGAAGGAAAAACCGTTTCCGGTGTCGGTATCGACATTCAGGTGCTCCACGGTGTCGTGCAAGCCGCCGGTGTCGTGGACGATCGGCAGTGAACCGTAGAGCTGTCCAACCATCTGCGGTAATCCGCACGGTTCGAAGAGCGAGGGCATGAGCGTGAAGTCGGAGGCGGCGTACCCCTCTTTCGAGAGCTGCTGGTTGAAGTCGCAGACGGCGAGCCGCCCGTACAGGTCATGGAAACGCAGGATGTCGCGGAACGGTTGCTGATAGACGCCGTTCGCGACCACGGCGATCTGCGCTTTCTCGCCGTGATATTTGGCGAGGAACTTGTAGAGGATATTGGTCAGCAGCTGCGGTCCCTTCTGCGCCGGATCCAGTCGCGACGGCCAGAAGAACAACGGCGCGTCCGCGTTCTCTTCCAGCCCGACCTTCCGCTGGAAGATCAGCTTGTTCTTGCGCTTCCCCTCCGTCACGGTCTCGGGCGTGTAGGTGACTTCCAGGTGACGGTCTGTAGCGGGATTGTCTTCATTGTCCGGCGCGTTGAGAATACCGGCGGCGCATCCCGCGTGATACTTGTTGCGGATTTCCTGACGAATCGCTTCAGGAATGAAATCGAACCATCCATCGACAACCTCCTTGAGGAAGGTGGGGGATACGGTGTTGATGAAGTGCGACGCGAAGATGCCGGATGCCTGGAGATCGACCAGGTTGGAATTGCGCGACTCCTCGTAGTTGTACGGCATCCGCTTGAAGAAGAGATTGTTCCAAAACTCCGCCGCGTCAATCCCCGAATCCTCGATGCGCGCCAAGGTCAGGTCATGCGTGTGGATGTTGTGGACGGTGAAAAGGCACGGGATTCCCAGACGCCTCGCCGCCGCCGGGATGAGACCGGTCATCCAGTCGTTGCAGTGGATCAGGTCCGGCTGCACGGAGGGGATGATGTTGTTGATCACCTCTCTCTGGAAAGCAAGCGCGAGTTTGGGATTCTCGTTTTCGCCGGAGTAAACCGAGTCGCGGTAGTAGAAGCAACGGTCCTCCGCCAGATGGATTCGTGAATCGGGTAGGTGGCTGCGGTACATCGCCAGCTCGTCGCTCACGACCTGCGCCGATTCGATGTGGAACATCCGCCGATAGTGGGGCAGCGCGACATGCACGTCCGCATGGAGATCGAACAGAGCCGCGACCAGCGACGCGGAAACGTCGGCGAGTCCACCCGCTTTCGCGTGGAGACGGTCCGCCATATTGCCCATGCCCGACGGCAGATAGGTGATCTCCGGCGTGACGATCAAAATACGTGGCTTGACACGTCCCCCCAACGGACGTTCCGCATCATTTTCTTCCGCATGATTATTATTCGTAGTGGCCATACCTGCACTATCCTTTCCAAAAAACACAATAATGATACGTCAACCAAAGTCAAAAATCAAGCACGAACCTTGCGCGGGCGCATCTCCGTAATTCAACAAGAGCCTGTGGTGCTCAAACACGGAATTTTCGTGTCACAGTCTCACGCAGAGTCCGCAAAGTCCGCGAAGTCAGAATTTGGAACTTACAGGCACGTGTTATTGTAAGGACAACAACTTCAACAACGGAAGGAAAACTCGCGGGCGGTTGTCGCGCAACCGCGCGACGCATCTCGGTGGCAACCGGCGACTCTTCCTTGTCGAGGAGGCGGTTGTCGCGCAACCGCGCGACGCATCTCTTCCGGCTCGCGGTTGCGAGCCGTCTAGATTCAAGGTTGTTCTCGATGTTGTCCCTGTTGTTTCCCAATCCCTTCCAGTCATGAGCACTGCGACATGCGCGGCGACATTTCGATTTTCCGACATGCGCCCGTCGCGTGTCCCTTCTTTTCAGCCTCTCAGCTGGCGGCAGACTAACAGCTTACTCCATTTTTCTGCGTTGCCGATTGCCTTTTGGATATGGTAAAGTAGAAGCGTTTTGTGTTTTTGGAAAGGACTGTTGGGATGAAGAATTGGTTCGTTGGTGTTTCGGTTGCCGTTGGCTTCTGCGCGTTCGCTGTCGCCGCGCAACCGGGGAATCTGGATCTCTATTTGCTGATCGGCCAGTCGAACATGGCTGGGCGCGGTGTGGTGACGGATGCCGACACGCAGACGCATCCGCGTATTTGGATGCTGAATCGGGAGAACCAGTGGGTTCCCTCCAAGGATCCCGTTCACTTCGACAAATCGGTCGCGGGGGTCGGTCTCTGTTCGGAGTTCGCGCGACGCGTGGCTGCCGCCTATCCGCAGGCTTCAATCGGATTGGTCCCGTGCGCATTCGGCGGTTCTTCCATTCAGGAGTGGCAACCGAACGCGCGTCACTACAAGGCCGCCGTCGCCCGCATGAAGATCGCGATGAAGAACGGCAAGCTGAAGGCGATCCTCTGGCACCAGGGGGAATCCAATTCCGGGAACGCCGAGAAAATCGCCGCGTATCCCGAGCAGTTCCGGAACATGATTTCCAGTTTGAGAAAGGAACTGGACGCGGAATCCGTTCCCGTCCTGATCGGCGAGTTGGGGCACTACAAGGCCAATTATTTGTCGTTCAACAAAATCCTGCCGCGCGTCGTGGCGGAAACGCCGCAGAGTGCGCTTGTGACGGCAGAGGGGCTGTTCTCCAAAAACGACATCGTGCATTTCGACCGCGATTCCTTGCTGACTTTCGGCGCCCGTTATTTCGAGGCGTTGGAAAAACTGCGCAAGGGCGTTCCGTCGGTTTCGTCCGAGGTGGTGACATGGCCGGCTGCAGAGGGAACGAAGGTGACGGACGATTTCCAAGTGCGCGTGAACGGGAAAAAGCTGGATGTGCAGTTGGTGCCGACACCGAGCCACACGCTGAAGGGGGAGAATGCCCATCCGTATTCCTTCGCGCAATTCGATTGCGCGCAGGAGGTGACGGTTGAGATCACCACGACGCAATCCGTTGAGAACGTCCGCATCCTGCCGTTGGCGAAGGGGATCAAGGCGGAGAAGAAATCCGCGCATTCGATCTCGTTCCAGGCAAAGCCCCCGTTCCAGTTGGCGGTCGAGCCGGAGGGACGTCACCACGCGCTGATCCTCTCCGCCAACCTGCCGGAAACCGACGCGCCGAAGGCGGACGATCCGTCGGTCGTTTATTTCGGACCGGGCCGGCACAAGCCCGGCGTGATCACCCTGAAGGACAACCAGACGCTTTACCTTGCGGGCGGGGCATGGGTGGAGGGCGCAATCCGCGCCAGCGGGACGAACCTTGTGATTCGTGGCCGGGGCGTGTTGAGCGGTGCGCCGTGGCCCTGGACGAAAGGGCCTGCCGGACACATGGTCGGCATCTACGACGCGCGTGATGTGGTGGTAAAGGACATCACGCTCCACAGCGCGTGGACATGGTGCCTCGTGTTAGTCAACTGCCAACGTGCGATGATCGACAACGTGAAGATCCTTTGCGGGCGTGTGTTGAACGACGACGGAATCGACATTTGCGACTGCAAGGATGTGGAGATCCTCAACTCCTTCATCCGGTCGCAGGACGACTGTTTCGCGTGGAAGCTGATTCGCCGGAAGAACCTCGGATGCGAAAACATCTACGCGCACGACTGCATTCTCTGGACGGATGTCGCCAACGCATTCCGCATCGGGTACGAGAATAGCGGAAACGGTTTTCGCAACCTGCTTTTCAAGGACCTCGATATCTTGCACCTGACATTGAAGAAGACGGATCCGGAGGTGTATTGGGCGAATTGCGGAATCATGCTCCAGCCGAGCAACGGGCAGACGATGCAGAAATTGCTCTTCGAGGATATCCGTTTCGACACGGCGGAACCGGGGGACATTTTCCTCTATGTGAACACACGCCCGTATGCAGACGGTGCAGGGAAGTACACCGTGGGCGGGAAACTGAAGGATTGCGTCATCCGCAATGTACAGTTGCCGCCGTCGAACCCGCCCGTACCGATGTCGGTCTATTTGAACAGCGTTGATCCCGATCATCCGATTGAGAACCTTACGCTGGAAAATGTCAGCGGGTTCGGCAAAGTGATCCAGCACGGAACAATCAAAGGAGTGAAGGGACTGTAGGGGGCGCTTCGCGCCAGCTGAGAGGCGGGGAAGCTGAGAGGCTGAGAAGCAAAAGGAAGGTAGTAGTTTCAACCACCCAACTACCCAACCACCCAACCACCTAACCATCTAACCACCCAACCAAGGTGCAGACAAGGAGAGAGAGTATGAAGAGGAGAGAATTTTTTCAAGGGATGTTTCTGGCGACGGCGTTCGGGACGGGAATGACTGTCCGTGCGGCGGAGGCGCCGGGTGAGAGGAAAACATTTTTGCAGCGGCTCGCCGAGAACCGTCCGTTCTTTATCGGGCATCGCGGATGTCAGCCTCTGGCTCCGGAGAACACGATACCTTCGTTTGTCTGCGCCTGTCGGCTCGGGGTTCACGCGATCGAGACGGATGTGCAGCGCACGAAGGACGGTGTGCTGGTCTGTTCCCACGACGCGGACATGAAGCGCGTCTTCGGGGCGGATTTGAAGATTCCGCAGACGCCGTATGCCGAGTTGCGCAAGTTGTCCGCCCGGATCGGCAAGAAGTGCGTGACGTGGGATCCCGCCTTGCTGCGACTGCCGACATTCGACGAGTATCTGGAAATCTGCACCATGTATGACAAGGTCCCGTTCATCGAGACCAAGGGCGATGTGTCGATCGTGAAGGATGTGTTGCTGGCAGTGGAGAAACGGAAGCTCACCCGAATCGCCGTGCTTTCCTCCATCCAGTTCTCCCACATCGAGGAGGCGCGGCGGTTGAACGGAGAGATTTTCATCCACCACATTTTCAGTACGCCGGAGCTGATGGAAAAAATTGCGAAGTTTGGGAATGGCGGGCTCTCTTACAACTACCCGAAGCTGGAGGATGTTCCGGCGGGGTTGATTGAGAAGACGCACGCAAGGGGGGTGAAGGTCTGTCTGCGTGCGGGTGACACGGCGGAGACCGTCAAGCGGATGCTGGCGATGGGGCTGGATTACATCCCGTCGAATAACGCGATTCCCTTGGTGTGGCGTTAAGTGGTTAGGTGGTTAGGTGGCTGGGTGGTTAGTCCGTTCTCCGCATAGGAATGTAAATGTGGGGCGCTTCGCGCCAGCTGGGAAGCTGAGAGGCGGTATGTCGCGAGTTGTATGTCGTATGTCTTTTGCCTCACGCGGAGACGCAGAGAGCGGGAGGGGCGCGCTCCGTCGCGACCGCAATGCTTGCCCGGCTTAACCGGCTAACTTTACGGACAAGGAGGAATGATGATGAAACAGGTGAAACGGGAAATTGAAATCCATTTGGAACGGATTGAACTGCTGGAGTCCGGGTTGAAGCTGGACAAGCACACGACGCATCAGGTTGACGCCTCGTTGATTTGGCCGCGCACGGGCATTGCGAAGAAGACTGGGTCGCAACTGGTGAATCTGGATTACGCGGCGGCGGATTTGGCATCGGTGCAGTGGGGAAAGAAAATTCTTCTCCGCGAGTCAACGGAAGGACGCTTCGCGCTCGGTGTCACCGTCTCCGAGGCGCTGGACTACGAGAAGCTGGAGAAGTTTCTGCGCGAGTGTTTCCGCATCGGGATCAAGGCGGGTGGATCGTTGGCGGCATCCTATTCCGGCGGGCTTTCCAAGTTCGTCACCGCGCCGTTCGAGGCGACGGCGAAACTGGTCGGCACCTATCCCGGTCCCCAGACGTTGGCGGAGGGTATGACGGAACTGCATTCAGACGAGTTGCCGCAACCGGGGTGTGAAAAACTGCTGATTCTCCAACTCTTCTCCACGCAATCGTTGATTCGAACCTTCCGTCGCAAGGTCAAGGGCGTGACGAAGACCACGAAGAAAATCCTGATGCGGGAAGGAGATCCGAACGGGACGGTTACGTTGCGGATTGTTACGCTGGAATCGTGAGGGATAATTTGCTATACTGAACGCTTATGAGTTTCGCTTCAGAATCCCTTTGGCGTCGGTTGTGGCGTCGGTTGGACACGCGCTTGTGCCTCGTAGTGATCGCGGTTTACGCGGTTGCCGCCCTGTACGGTGAGATCGTGTACCGGTATTACCGCGCCGCCGACAAGACGCCGCCGTACAACATCGTACACGAGACGGCGCGCTACGTACCGCCCGCGATTACCAGTTGGATTTCTGCCTCCGATTCCGCCAAGCGGACGCAGGCGTTCGCCAAGTCGCAGGGGGGGGAGAAGCTGCCGTCGTTTCTGTTGGGGAGTGACAACCTGGGGCGCGATGTTTTCCAGAGACTCGTTCAGGGGACGAGGATCGCCTTCCACGTCGGCATTATGACTTCGCTGATCGCGATTCCGCTGGGGGTTCTGCTCGGTTGCCTCGGCGGGTATCTGGGCGGGGCCGTCGATAGTTTCGTCTCTTGGCTCTGCGCGACGGTTGCTTCGATGCCGGGACTTCTCTTCATCCTGGCGATCGCGATGGTGGCGGGGCAGGGGCTTCTGGGGATTTATTTGGGCATCGGGTTGACGACGTGGGTCAGCGTCTGCCGTAACATTCGCGGCGAGGTGATGAAACATCGCAACCGAACGTATGTGCAGGCGGCGCATGTATTGGGCTATAGCCGTTTCCGCATCATGTTCCGGCATATCCTTCCGAATGTCATGCACATTGTCCTGATTGCCTTCTCGATCCGTTTCCCCGCGTCGATCTCGACCGAAGTGTTCATCAGCTTCTTGGGGATTGGTGTGCATGACGACCCCTCCTGGGGAATCATGATCAACAATGCGCGTCTCCGCTTGTGGCAGGGCGTCTGGTGGGAGATGACCTTCGTGACGCTGGCGATCTTCCTGCTTGTCTTGGTGTTCAACCATCTTGCGGACGCGTTGCGCGACCTGCTGGATCCCGCCCTGCGCTCGGAGAAGGGGGAATGAGGAAAGGCGGATACAGGGAAGTCTGGAAAGTCGCGCTCCCCCTGCTGCTGAGTCAGGCGTGTTTCGTCGTGATGCAGTTCTGCGACCGGATCATGCTCTCCCGCTTCAGCAGTCAGGCGATCGACGCGGCGCTTTCCGGCGGGATGCTGGCTTTCTGCTTCGTCTGTTTCTTCCAGGCCGTCGCCTCCTACGCGGGCACGTTCGTCGCGCAATACTCCGGTGCTGGCGACACGCGCAACGCGGTGCTGTCGGCGATCCAGGGATGCTGGCTGGCGATTGTCGGCGTTGTGCCGATCCTCCTGATGATCCCGCTTGGGAACTGGATTATCTCGATATCCGGTCATCCGGCAGGGGTGGTTGCCTACGAGAAGGAGTATTTCGAAATCCTGATGCTGGGAGGTTTCCTTTCTCCGTTGAACGGTGCTTTGGGCGGGTACTTCACCAGTACCTTGCGGCTGCGGGTGAACTGGACCGTGAACACGGCGGGTTGTGCGCTCAATGTCCTCTTGAACTGGGTACTGATTTACGGGCACTGGGGCTTCCCCGTCGGCGGTATCCGTGGCGCGGGGTATGCGACGCTTCTCTCGCAGGGATTCATGCTGGCGATATTCCTTGCGGTCTTTTGTTTCGACCGTCATGTGCGGACCGCTTGGCGCGAACTCCGTTTCGTCCGTTTTCTCCGTCCTCGTGCGCGGCAGCTCGCCGACATTCTCCGCTTCGGTATGCCGAACGGGATTAAGCTCCTGTCGGACATCGGCGCATATACGATATTCGTCCTGTTCACGGGGCGTTCCGGCGCCGCCTCCTTTACCGCAAGCAACATCGCGTTCTCCATCAACAATCTGGCGTTCGCCCCGCTGCTGGGATTCGGGCTTGCCGCCAGCACCCTGGTGGCGCGGTATCAGGGTGCGGGCGATCCCGACACGGCGATGCGCACGGGAAACCGGACGCTCCTGCTGAGTCTTTTCTACATGATCGCGGTCGGCGTCACCTTCGTCTGCATGGCGAGATTCTACTTCGCGCTCTTCCTCACGGACGATCCGATCGTCACCTTCGACGAGGTGTTTGCCGTCGGGCGTCCCATGCTTATCATCATGGCGGCCTGGGGCATCTTCGACACGGTGAACATCGTGATCGAACAGGCGCTGGCGGGAGCGGGCGACACGCGCTTCGTCATGGTGTATGTCTTGATTACCAATTGGCTTCTTTTTATTCCCGGCGCGGCGATGCTCGTGTACTGGAATTTTGGTATCTTGGCACTGTGGTTCTGGATGGCGATTTATGTGGTGATCGCGTCGGCGGGGCTGTGGATTCGTTGGGTACGCGGGGCTTGGAAATCGAACAGCCTGATTGCCTCCGCGAAAAGAACGAACTGAAAAGGAGAACTCAGAATGAACGAGGAGAAAATGCTGGAAAATGGCTATTGCACGAGATTCCATTGGCATCTGTTCGCGGCCGTGCTCTTTCCCGCGACGATGCTCTACCTCTTCCGAATCCTTCCGATGACTCGGTTGCCCAAGGTGGGTGTTCATGCCCAATTCCTCCTGCGCATGACAGGTGTGATTCTCTTCGCCGGATGCCTCGCGCTGGGGGCCTGCACCAGTCGTCTTTCCGCGCATATCCGTCGCGGGATTTGCGCTTCCGTTGCTTCCTGGTTTATTGTAACGGCAGGCTTTGCGTTGAACATACCGTATGCGATCTATTTTTCCATCGCAGCCGTGTTGTACGCCTCGTGCGAGTTTGCCCTGTCAGCGATCCTGCCGAACGAGAAACGCCCTCGCTCGTTGGCGGAAGAGTGTGCGTACCGTTGCCTAATCGCGATTGTCGGAGGCGTGGTGATCTTGGTTCTCTTTCTGCTGGCGATGTGGACGTTCCCCGGGGGCGGGTACAATCCTTGTACCAGTATGCTGAGTAAGTTGGGGCGCGTTTCCCTCAAGGGTGTTCTGTATCCGACCTGCTACTACTTTTTCACAGCCAGTCTCACCTTCTGCGCGTTCGTCGTATTCCGTGTCTATCCCGCGCTCGTGCAGTTCCTCGTTTCGCCGAAAGTCCGCAAGGTCGCGCTCATTTTCGGTACGGTCAATGTCGCGGGGCTTTTAACCATAGCCTGGGTGCCGGAGGGAACGGTCGGGTGGGTTCATAACCTCGGATGCCAGATGGCGGTCAGCGGAGGCGCGTTGATCTTTCTCCTGTTGGCCTTCCGGCGTCTGAATCCGGAAATGTCTTTCGCGATGCGTTGGGGATGGGTGATCGCAGGATTCACCATTGTCGGTATCTTCTGCGTTTTCCTGTTCTGCCATTCCATGAAATGGTTGCCGTTCTCCCCCTACGTGCCGACTTTCCAGAAGCTGATCATCATCACCTTCGCGCTGTACCTCAACTCCTACGCCCTCTATGGTCTCCGCCGTTTCCGCCGTGAGCGCTAAGTGGATCGTCGCCTATGTTGTGTGTCGTAGAATCGAGTGCGACCGAATGCTGTCGAGTGTTATCGAATGTTGTCGAGCGCGAAAAAGCAAGCGTGCGGCTTTCCCGAAAAACTAGCCTAATACGGGCTAGGCACGGAAAAGGGCACCTAGTTTCTTGCCGAGGAGGATGGAGCTGCAGACCAGCGTGACGATCAGGAAGGACATCGCCCAGACACCGAGGGCGGTGGCGAGGTAACGTCCCGTGCCGACGAGCTGGAAAAGTTCAAAGATTGTTTTCGTGATCGGATAGTATTGCATCTTCTGCGCGAGCATCAGGCTGTCGGATACCTCCAGCATGCTGAACGCGAAGACGAGGAGCGTTCCCGCCACGAGGTTGGCGGCGATCAACGGCATGGTGACGCGGCGCAGAGTGACACGCGGCGGTGCTCCGAGACTGGCTGCCGCCTCCTCCAGTGAAATGGATGTCTGTTGAAGCCCCGCTACAGCCGCGCGAACCATGTAAGGGAGGCGGCGCACGGCGTAGGCGATCACCAGGAAGAGCGTCGGGTTTACGCGCACATCAACCAGTGAGGCGAGGGCAGGGGACGCCTTCACCAACGGCAATCCCGCCAGCCAGGTCGAGACTGCGATGAACCCGAACGCCATCACCAGCCCCGGCACGGCGAGGGGGATCATCGAGAGTGAATCGAGAATCTGGCGTCCCCGTACCTTGGAGCGAACGACAACCCATGCGACGCCGATGCCGAGCAGGATGTTGGCGACGACCGCGAGCGAGGAAAAGACGAGACTGTTGCGGATGGCGGAGATCGTCATGCCGTGACCGAGCGCCTCCGTATAGTTCGCGGTCGTGAATGCTTGCGGGAATACGGACTGGTACCAGGATCCGGGACGGGAGAAACTGGTGAGGATCACACCGATGTGCGGAAGCAGGGCAAAGAAAACCACGAGCAGGAACGGCAGCAAAACGAGCAAGCCTTTCAACCCTTTCGCCTGTTTCGGTACGTGGGGAGAGGTTGCCTTTGACTGCATCGCGTATGTCCGTCCACCCAGCAGCCATTTGCTCATCGCGTAGAGCAGTACGCTGGCGGTCAGCACGACGGTGACGAGCGCGTATGGGAAGGGACTGGCGCTGATTTCCTTCAGTTCGTCATAAACCTGAACGGCTGCGCACCGGGTGTAACTCATGATGAGCGGCGTGCCTAGTTCCGTGAAACAGGCGATAAAGACGAGCGTGCAACCGGCGAAGAGTCCCGGAGCCAACAGCGGGAGGGTGATGCGGCGGAAGCGGGTCCATCCGTCCGCGCCGAGATTCTGCGCAGCCTCGTCCAGCGCGGGGTCGATATTGGCGAGGGCGGCGGAGACGTTCAGGTAAATAATCGGATAAAAGCAGAGCGCTTGAAGCGTGATGACGCCAAGGTAACGGTGTAGGCCGAGCCAATCGATCGGTCCGCAGTGGAGCAGGGCGTTGATCGCCCCGTAAGGTCCGAACATCTGCATCACGCCGATCGCGCCGACAAAAGGCGGCAACACCATCGGCACGAGCACGAGGGCGGAGAAGACCTTTTGCCCGGGGAAGGAGTAGTTGTAGGCGAGCCAGGCCAGCGGGATGGAAAAGAGGCAGGCGAGCAAGGTGGAGCCGAGTGCGATCTTCAGGCTGTTGAAGAGCCCCTCACTGTAGATGGCATTTTGAAAGACACCTAGAAGATACTGGCAGGTGAAATGGCCATCCACAAAGAACCCGCCGCTGATCACGGTCACAATCGGCCAGACCAGCATCGTTCCCAAAATGGATGCCATGAGCAAAAACAAAATCCAGGCTGTTTTATTCGGCAACATACGCACACCCGTTTCAAAATCAAGACGCCGCTATTCTACTTTCCCGAAAGAACAACCGTCAAGAAGAAAGGCAGTTGGGGTGGCGGTTGTCGGGGTCAGGGTTCTAGTAGTCTAGGATTCTAGTCATTCTAGAAGGTGCGCAGGACCTAACGACCTAACCACCTAACTACCGAACTACCCAACCTTGCACTTATGGGCAAGCGGGTGGAACCCAGAAATCGGATTTCTGCAACTGCAGTTTCTCGATGAGGTCGAACCAGCGTCCGATCTTGTCGATCTTGTCGTGGTCGTAGAAGTTGTTGGTGCCGACGGTGAACTTCGCGCCCATCTCCTTCGCTAACTGGAGGAATCGGAGGTTGGGGAAGGGGGAGCCGGCCTGAATCTCAATGCCGATTCCCTTTTTCACCGCCTTCGCGATAATCTGCTTCATGCGCTCTTCCGTCCAGAGCTTGTCGTACTGGTCGGCGATGCAGGCGGGCAGATAGGTCGGGTTGGCGAGAATGGAAATCGGTTCGTCGAGAATCTGGAGGTTGTGTGCCATGTACCGTTCCATCCACTGTTCCGCATCCTCGATCTTGACCTCCGGCAACCAGAGCCGTTGCGGTTTGCCTTCCTTGTTCACGCCCATGATCATCGTGTCGGCGAGAACATAGTCCAGCCGCTTGAGGACCGCTTCGTCGATCTGCTTGTACCAGTCGCGGTCGTTGACCTGGATTCCCACCGGCAGTTTGCGGCCGTTGTCCATTTCCACGGACTTGCACCGGTCGATGAAGGCGGAGAGTTTCTCGTTGTCGCTCAAAGGCCATTCGCGCCCGTGGTTTTCGAGCACGCCGCCGTCGATTCCGCTGAGCGAGATACGTGAGACGGCTTTTTCGGGCGTCATGTTGTTGCGTATGTGTTGGTGGTAATCGACCAGCGTGATTCCGCGCTTGCGAAGTTTCTGCACCTCCGCATAGAACTCCGGCGTCTGCGGATAGAGCCAGGGTGCCTTCAGGCGGAACGGTGCCTGGTACCGCAGGGCGATGACCGTTACGGTCTCTTCCAGATCGGAGGCGGGGACGCGGAGCGTGACCTGCGCGTCTTGTTGCGTGAAGACAACCGGTTTTCCCGTACTCAGGATTTGGGCGGATTGGATCGGGGAGGCGATTCCGTCGATCGTGACTTCCCCCGTACCCGGCCAATCGAAGAGGTGGTAATAGAGCGTGGAGGTCGCTTCCTGCAGCGTGAGGCGGCCGTGTTGCAGGGTTCCGAGCGGACTGCGCGTCGTGCCGTAGATGGAGTTCCCGTTCTTGTCCAGCCATCTTCCCATTGTCGCAAGACTCTCCGAGTCCCATGCGGGGAGGTTCCCGTCTCCGGTCGGGCCGAGGTTGAAGTCGGTGTTGCCGCCAGCCGCCGCGCAGTTCACCATCATCTGGACAACCTGGAGCGGGGTGAGGATGCACTTCGGGTTCTCGTTCCGGTTCCAGCCGAAGCTGTTCCCGAATCCGCGCCACATCGCCCACGGACGGGACTTATCTACATTGGCGAAATATTCGACGTGGCGCAGGTCGCCGTAGGTTCCCCAGGCGGTGGAAAGCCCGTCCTTCGCCCCGCCGAGACGGTCGTTCGAGACAACGGTTTGTCCGCGTGCAGCGGCTTGGTTGTAATAGTAGGCAAGCACCTCGCGGGAACGCCAATAAACGTAGGAATGACTCCAATCGCCGTCGAAATACAGCAGATCGGGGTGGTACTGGTCGATCAGTTCCTTGATCTGCGGGATGATGTAATCATCCACGTATTCGAGCTTGCCGTCCCCGTCAATATCCACCAACGGTTTGCATCCCTTGTAGTCGCGGATGTCTCCTTTTCCCGTGTAGTGCGGATTAAACCACTCATACCAGGAGAAGTAGAACCCGACGCGCAGCCCGTGCTTGCGGGCGGCTTCGCAGATTTCCTTCGCAAGGTCGCGGTGTGGTCCCATCTTAACGCTGTTCCGGTCTGTCGTGGTAGTATTGAAAATACAGAACCCCTCATGGTGCTTGGAGGTGACGAGAAAGTACTTGCCGCCCGCGTCCTTGACCTGCTTCATCAGTTTGTCTGAATTGAAATCGCGTGTCCAGAAGCCGATCTTTTTTCCGAGCGTGCGGTCGTACGCGCCGTCGATGAAGGCATCGTAAGGTTGATCGCCGAAATGCTCCTTGTGGTACTCCCGGACTTCCGGGTAGGCGGTCATCCATTGCCAGTACCATTCGGCGTACCCGATTCCGTAAGGCTTATCGACGCGTTTCGTCCAACCGGGCACCGAGTAGATTCCCCAGTGGGCGGTCACGCCGATCCGGTCGTGCAGATACCAGTCAGGAATCTTGTGCGTGACAAGCGACGCCCACTGTGCGCGGAAAGGACCACGGTTGATCGTCTCCGCCAGGAGCGGATGCAATGTGCCTTCGGGCGGGTCTTCCGTCGGCAGCTTGGAAGGGTCGGAAAAGGAGTTAAGCGCGGTCAACGTGGACGCGCAGAGGAGTGTGATGAAGGGAATGTGTTTCATTCAGGTTTCCTTAGGTTCTTCAGGGTGGTGCAGGTTTCGCGGCAGACGGTGGAGAAGAGTCCCACGTCAACCGAGTAGGCGATGTACTGGCATCCCGCCTCAATCCAGCGGGCGGCCTGCTCCGGCGTGTCCGCGAAGATGCCGACCGCCTTTTTCTTCGTCTTTGCGAGTGCAATCAGTTTGCGGATTTCCTGGATGACCTTCGGGTGATCGACCTGTCCGGGAAGTCCGAGCCGCTGCGAGAGGTCGTAGGGACCGATGAACAGGACATCGACGCCTTTCGTCTCGATGAACTGGCGGTAGGTCTCCAGCTTCGTATCCTCCAGTTGCAGGATCACCAGAGACTGGTTCGCCTCGCGGAAATAGGCCGCTCGATCCTTCTGGGAGAACTCGGCTGCTCGTACGAAACGACAGACGCCGCGATGTCCGTCCGGCGCGAACTTGGCGCAATCAACGGCACGGTTCGCCATTTCGGCGGAATCGACTTGCGGAACCTGGATTCCCTTCGCCCCCAGGTCCAGCGAGTGCCCGATCTCCTCCTCGCTCGCGTTGCGCACGCGGACGATCGGGAGCATTCCCGTCGATTCGGCGGCGAGCACCAGACCGGAGAGGGATTCAAAACTCACGGGGCCGTGTTCACGGTCTAGAATGCAGAAATCGAATCCCGCGTGACCGAGACATTCGATCCATTCGGGGGTTGTCGCCTTGCAGAAAACGCCGAAGACAGCCTCTCCTTTTGCCAACTTCTTGCGAAATGTCTGCGGCAACTTGCCGCCGTTCACACCTTTATTCATTGTTTTCCCTTCCTGTTTTGGCTGGTTCAGCATTTCGGTCGCGACGGGGCGCGACCCACCCAACCACCTAACCACCCAACTACCTAACTACCCAACCACCCAACTACCTAACTACCCAACCACCCAACTACCTAACTACCCAACCACCCAACTACCTAACTACCCAACCACCTAACCTAGCAGATACGATCTTGGATGGAAGCAAGGTATTGTCCGTAGGTGGACTTCTTGAGTCCTTTGGCGAGTTCCGCAAGCTGTTCCGCGTCGATGAACCCCTGCCGCCAGGCAATCTCCTCCGGGCAGGAAATCTTCAGTCCTTGACGGTCTTGGATCGTTTTCACGAAAAGTGTCGCGTCCGCCAGCGAGTCGTGCGTTCCCGTATCGAGCCAGGCGTACCCACGTCCCATGAGCTTGACCTTCAGTGCCTTCTTTTCCAGATAGAAACGGTTGACGTCGGTGATTTCGTATTCGCCGCGCGCGGAAGGTTTCAGGTTCTTCGCCACTTCCACCACGTCATTGTCGTAGAAGTAAAGTCCCACGACCGCGTAGTTCGAGGCGGGTTTCTTCGGCTTCTCCTCGATGGAGTTGACATGCCCGTTTTCATCAAAGCCGACTACGCCGTAACGCTCCGGATCATTCACGTAGTACCCGAAGACGGTCGCGCCTCTGGCAAGGTTCGCTTCCTGCAACATACGTGAAAGACCAACACCGTAGAAAATGTTATCGCCTAGAATCAGGCAGGTGGGATCCTTGCCGATGAATTCTTCGCCGATGACAAACGCCTGCGCCAGCCCGTTCGGCTTTTCCTGCACTTTGTAGGAAAGGCGGATTCCAAGGCGTGATCCGTCACCGAGCAACTGGTGGAATGTGGGTGTAGCTTCCGGCGTCGAAATGATTAGGATGTCGCGTATGCCCGCCAGCATGAGCGTGGAGAGCGGGTAATAGATCATCGGTTTGTCATAGACGGGGAGCAACTGCTTGCAGATCGTCTGCGTAATCGGATACAGGCGTGTTCCAGAGCCGCCCGCCAGAATGATACCTTTTCGTGCCATGATTTTCTCCTATCTGAAAAATTCGTTGTACCGGGGGGCCCAGTACGAGATGATGAGGTCCGCCCCCGCGCGGGTCAGCGCCATAATGGACTCCTGTACCATGCCGCGCAGGTCACCCCAGCCACGTTCCGCCGTTGCAATCAGCATGGCATACTCCCCGCTGACGTTATAGACCGCCACAGGCAGATCGCTCGCCTCGCGCACCTTTTGCAGGATGTCGAGGTAAAAGAGCCCAGGCTTCACCATCAGGATATCTGCCCCCTCTTCCTCGTCAAACGCCGATTCACGAAGGGCGAGTCGGTAGTTCGCGTACGAGGTCTGGTATCCCTTGCGGTCACCTTGCCCCGGCTGCGAGTTCTCGGCATCGCGGAACGGGCCGTAGAGGTTCGAGGCGAACTTGCTGGAATATGCCATCACCAGCGTGCCGGTAAGATTATGCGAGTCCAGCATGTCGCGGATGGAGAGGATCTGTCCGTCCATCATCGCGCTGGGAGCCACCACATCCGCGCCAGCCTGTGCGTGCGAGAGCGCGACCTTCGCCAGCATCTCGCATGCCGCGTCGTTATCCACGTTTCCCCGCTTGTCGAGCGGACCGCAGTGTCCGTGCGAAGTGTAGGCGCAGAGGCAGACGTCTGTCATCACGACCAGTTGCGGGTAGGCCTTTTTGATCAACGGGATCGCCTGCTGGACGACTCCCTGCGGGTCAAACGCGCCGCTGCCCTGGTTGTCCTTCTCGCCGTCACACTGACCGAAGAGCAGGATGCTGCCGATTCCCTGCGCGACAACGGGTTCCAGTTCGCGAATCAGGACATCCGCGCTCATTCGAGATTGACCGGGCATGGATGCGATCGGTTCTTTCCGGTTCGAGCCTCCGACGAGGAACACCGGCCAGATGAATTTGGACGGGGGCGGAAACTCCAAATCGAACATCTTCCGCAGTTCGGGTGTTCTGCGCAACCTGCGCAAACGCACTTCGGGGAACATGGTTACTTCCTTTCTTTATGGCTCTCACGGCCGTTTATTGAACTCTACCGAACGGAATGGATTATACCACCCGATACCCCGCCTAGCAAGTACCCAATTCATCCCGTGCATGTTGCGTCTCCACCGTTCCTTTGCCGTGCGCAGAGGGCACTACGCGCGAGTTCTGAATTCCGAGCGGGAGGGCTGCGCTTCGTCGCGTCCGGGTTTTGAAATTACCTCGAACGATTTTCGATTCGCCTGTTAGTCCGATGCGCATCGTCTAGGATGACTAGAATTTCTAGAACCCCTAGAAGCTCCAGCCTACCCGTTACCAACCACCTAACCACTCAGCCTTGAACTAACGGCAAGCGCGAAGTGTTCCTCTGCGAGGGGAAAGCTCGCAGGACGCGAAGGGGACTATGCGCTTGCTTTCGTCCTTTTTGTCCGTTTCGTCGCTTTTGTCGCTTTCGTCTCTTTCGTCACGTTTGTCTCTGTGACGGTCGAGGTGAGAGTACCGTCGGCGAGACGGGTGGAGAGTGTATCGCCGGGTTGAACGTCGTGGGTGGAGCGCACGACTTTCCCGTCGGCGCGTTGCGTAACGCTGTAGCCCCGGTCGAGAATGGAGAGCGGATTCAGAAGCCTCACTTTGTTTTCGAGGTTCGCCACCCGCTCTCGCAGACGCTCGATCTTGTGGGCTGGTGCTTGCACCAGCCGGTCTTGGAGACGGGCTAGTTTCGTGCGTTCGCTGTTTACCCACTGGCTGCGGAGAACGGAGAGGCGAGCGCTCAGATCGGTTAGTCGGCGGTGCAGGATGTGCGTGTACTGTTCCATCGCCTGACGCATCCGCATCTCCAGTGAGTCGATCTGTTGCGAACGCGATTCCGTGATCCGTTCCGGATGGCGGAAGAAGACGGATGCGCGGATCGTGTTCAGCTGGGCGGAGAGCGTCGAGATCCGTTGCTCCACGATCGTATGGAGCGAGCGTGCCAGTTTCTCGACCCTGAACTCCAACTCCTGCTTGCGGGGAACGGCGAGTTCCGCGGCTTCGGATGGTGTCGCCGCGCGTTTCGTCGCCGCGTAATCACAGAGTGTCGTGTCGGTCTGGTGCCCCACGGAGGAGATAATCGGAATATGCGATCCGGCGACGGCCCGCACCAGGACTTCTTCGTTGAACGGCCAGAGTTCTTCCATGCTGCCGCCGCCGCGCGCGACAATCAACAGATCCGCCTCCCACTCGGAACCTTGTCCGCAGTGTTCGTTGAAGTAGCGGATCGCTTTCGCGACGGATTCCGCCGCGCCTTCACCCTGAACGCGGGCGGGTGCGAGCCGAATCTGTACATTGGAATAACGGCGCAGGGTGACTTTGATGATATCGTGGATGACCGCGCCGGTAGGGGAGGTGATCACGCCGATCCGGTGGGGCAGTGTCGGCAACGGAGGTTTCTTCTCGCGGTCGAACAACCCCTCCGCATCCAGCTTTCGTTTCAGTTCCTCGAACCGAACCATCAGTTCGCCGATGCCGCAGCCGCGGATCTGGCGTACCGAGATGTTGTATTTCCCGCCGGGGGCATAGACGGAAATCTCGCCGTAAACCTGTACACGTTTCCCGTTTTCTAACGTAGTTCCCGTCGCAAGGGCGCCCGCCCTGCGGGACCCGGCGAACAAGACCGCGTTCAGCAGCGCCTTTTCGTCTTTGAGCGCGAAATAGGTATGTCCCGCCGATGTCGTGGTGGCGCCCGAAATTTCGCCTTCCACCCAGACGGATCCGATTCCCCGGAGCTTTTGCCCGATTTGTTCAGTGATTTCGGATACGCTTAAGATCTGTGTCCCGTTTGCTTCCATGTCTCTCGACGATAGACGGGGAAGGGGAACAGGAACTCCATATCCTCTTCCGTCGGCTGGTTCCCGTATTCGCTCAACTCGAAGGCATCCACATGCCCGATTGCCGCCGCCGCCTCGCCGAAGCGTTCCTGGAGGCAGCTGAAGAAGCGGTTCCGGTCATACTGCTTGCGGGTGTCGATCCAATACTGGCGGATGAACGCTTTCCGTTCCTCCGGATGCGCCGCGTCGGGCACTTCGCGAATTCCCTTGTCATGCGGCAACCACTCGAAAAATTGGGATTCGTGGCAGCAGAGCGCGGTGAGCAGGAGATCCAGCTGCTCGTCGATCGGAACCAGTACGTCAGGGCGCAATTCACGCGGATAACGGAAGGAGTCGCGGACAAAGTAGATGACAGGCGTGATTCCGCGAATCGGCGCGTTCTGACACCAGTGCGGCACGTTCACGATGTAGGAGGCGTCTTGAATGAGTTGCGCGGTGGCGCGGTGGTCGGGATGGTAGTCGCAGAGGCGAGGGCAGAATACCAGGTGGGGCGCGAACGCGCGGATCAGGGTCGTGACCTGTCGGCGTGTGGCGAGGTCGGCGGTCAGTTCGCAATCCTCATGCGAGAGAATCGTGTACTTCTCGACCCCGAAGATGGCGGCGGCGGCCTCGGCTTCGTCCAGCCGACGTTTCGCCAGTGCAACGGGGAGGATGGACTGGTGTCCCTTGTTCCCGTTCGTCAGCGAGACGAACTGGACGCGCGCCCCCGCCTGTACAAAGCGCAGGGCAGTTCCTCCCATGCTGACGTCGCAGTCGTCCGGATGCGCCCCGAAAACCATGACGCGCAGCGTTTCGCCCGGTTGTATCAATTTGCTCATTTTTCTCCCTCCGGCATATCGTGCCAATCAGGATCGTGGCGTGGCGGGTGCATCCTCTTCCAAAAATCGGAAAACGAAATCGCGCCGCTTTCCTCGTCGCTTCCGTCGAACGGGTTGTGGGTTTCGTCAAAGACCTCCTGAAACTCCTGGTCGATCTTCTCCGGATCCTCCCCGGACTCGATTCGCGCGAAGGCCTCCTCGACATCCTTGTTGAACTTCAGCCCGCTCGTCCTTGCCAGCTCACGCATCATGCGGACCGCATCGGCAGGTTCGGCGTCGTCCCCCTCCATCTCCATCATCCGGTTGCTCATCTGCGCGATCAACTCCTCCGTCTTCGCGTTGGCGAGTTCATCGTTGTCGTATGAGCCAGGTTCGGCGACCTTTCCCGCGATGCAGGAGTTGACAAGGGAAACCTCGCGTTTGAGAGGTTTCCCGCAGACAGGGCAGGGGGGAACCGTTGTCGTATCCACCCGGTGCGACCGGAAGGTGAAGATCGTATGGCAGGGACCGCAATAGAATTCGTACAGGGGCATAATTGGGTTGGGTGGTTGGGTGGTTGGGTGGTTGGGGAGCACTCGATTGCACTCGATCGCCTTCGATCGCTATCGATTACCCCCTACAGCCTCCTTACTTCTTTCCCTTTAACAAGGACTTGACGGCGTCACCGATCGCTTCCTTGCTGACTCCGCGCTTGGAAGCCACTTCGTTGGCGGTTTCGAGCACCTTCGTCACGACCAGCTGTATGACCTCTTCCGTTGTCGCGCCTCCGTTTTCCTTTCCGAGATCTTTCAGTTCGACCTGCGGCATGGGGAGCTTCACCGCCGCGCCGCCGATTGGATCGAAAGCGACTTTTCCGTCATGCAGGATGAACTGATCGACGATGATTTTCTTTTCCGGCGAGGAGGATGAGTTCTTTTCCTTCTTCTCCTCCGTGCTTTTCGGTTTCTCCGAAGGTTCGGACTTCGGCAGATTGTCAAGCATCGCCGAAATGTTGGAGGTGAGGCCTTTCATCTCCACGCGGACGAGCGGAGCCGCGACGTCGATTTTCTTGATGTGGATCACGTCTCCTATGAGCGAGGCGGGATCGACTTGGATGGCGACGTCGGAGACGGAGAAGGAATCGTTGTCGGTGTACCCCTTGTCAACGGGATTCTTCACATGCAGTTCCGTAATCCCGAAATTGCCCGTGTACGGATTCACCGTGACCTTGCCCAATTTCACATCCACGCCGAGCATGGTGGGCGCGGCGGTTTGCACGACGCCCGTCACAAGCGGGGAGATCCAGAGTGGCAAGGCGAGAATCGCCACGATGAGCAGAACCACAATGACAAGCAGGATTTTCAACAGTTTTTTCATGATGCGTTTGTTCCTTTCGGTTGTTAAAAGAGTTTCTTGATTGCGTTGAGTGCGCCGTTGCCCTCGTTCTCCTTGGGCTGTCCATCCGCTTCCTTCTGCGGCTGCGCGGGTTTCTCTACGGGCTTCTCTTCTTTCTTGTCTTCCTTCTTCTCGTCCTTGCCGCCGAAGAGTCCGCCGATTCCCTTGCCGATGTTGCCGACAGCCTTGACCGCACCGCCGCCGATGTCGCCAACCGCCTTGACCGCGCCACCGCCAACATCTCCGACAGCCTTTACGGCGGTGCCGCCTGCATTGCCGATTGCGTTGACGGTCTCGCCGCCGATTACGGATCCGAGTGCATTCGTGCCCATGCTGAGCACGCCGCCAACCATGTCAACCGCCAACCCGGTGACGCCGGAAATCGCGCCGGTGATGACCTTCAAGAGCGTTTCTCCGACCAGCTGGGCGGTTTCGAGGAAGGTCAAACCGCCTTTGTCTTTCCCGAGGTCTTTTAGTTCAATGGTCGGCAGGGGAATCGGAATCGTCTTTCCCGCCAACGAGAACTGAATCGTTCCGTCGTGGATTAGGAGCCGGTCTATGATGACCTTCTTTCCACCGTCTTCCGTCGTCCCCGCGTTCTCCTCGTCCGTTTTCTTCGTGGCTGTCTCATCGGCGTTTGCGGCGGCGTTCACGGCGTTGGTCGCAGTTCCCGAGGCTTCCTTCACCTCGTTCGTCTCGCCGCCTCCGGGGAAACACTGGGAGATGGAGAGGATGTTCGCCAACATATTCTCCACGCGGATCACAGGCTTCGCGATGTCGATCGACCGGATGTGGATGATGTTGTTGGTCGCCGTCAGGGATTCGGGTTCAAGATCGACCTGGATACTCTCGACCGCAACCGCGTCGTTCGTCGTGTACCCCATTCCCTGCGGGTTGGTCACGCGGACAGCCGCGACCGTGACAAGCCCCGTCTGCGTGTCCATCGACGCGGAAACGCCGGCAATCGTCACGCCCAGCCGTTGCACGTCGTTTGACATCACATCGACGACGGTGTTGGTCAGGCAGAAGTTGTCCAACAGAATGGCGGGGGCAGGGGACGTCGGCTTTGCGTCGGCAGTCTCCTTCGGCTGTTCCGGTTCTGCCGTCTTCGCTTCGGCGGTTTCACCCTCTTCCAAAGCCGGGGACATACAGGCGACATTCAGCTTGTCGCCCTGCACCTCCAGCCGGATGCGCGGATTGACGATCTCGACATTCTTGACGTGGATCGGTGCGTTCGTATCGGTAATAAACGCGGGATTGATCTCGACCGCAAATTTCTTGAGCGAGAACGCGTCGTTCTTCGTAAAGCCGTCAGGGTTGGCAACCGCAATGTTGTCGATCTGGAGTACCCCCTGCTTTTCATTCAGCTTGGCGGAGATGTCCGCGACGGTGGCAACCGTATGCTGGGTGGTGTTGGATGCGATGACGAACTTCGTGTTGTGCAGGCCGAAGCGGTCGATGATCGGTAGCTTCATCGGTTGCGCGTCTGCGTTGTCCTCTTCCGACTTGGGTTCTTCCTTCTTCGTCTCCTCATCCTGCTTCTCCTTCTCGCCGGTGGCGGGCGCCATCGCGAGGAAGTTGAGCTGCGAGCCGAGCGTTTCGAGACGGACGGACGGGCTGTCGATGTCGATGTTCTTGACGTGGATCGGCGCGTTGGTATCGGTGATGAACGCGGGGTCGATCTCGACCGCGAATTTCTTGAGCGAAAAAGCGTCATTCTTCGTGAAGCCGTCGGGATTGGCGACCGCGATGTTGTCGATCTGGAGTACACCCTGCTTTTCATTGAGCTTGGCGGAGATGTCCGCGACGGTGGCAACCGTCTGCTGAGTGGTGTTGGATGCGATGACGAACTTGGCATCCTTGAGGGAGAAGAGATCGAGGAGCGGCAACTTCATCGGCTGGGCGTCTGCGACGTTCCCTTCCGACTTGGGTTCTTCCTTCTTTGCCTCCTCGTCTTTCTTCTCGCCGCCGATAGTTGGCGCCATTGCGAGGAAGTTGAGTTGTGAGCCGCGTGTTTCGAGACGGACGGAAGGTGCGACAATCTCAGCCTTGCGAACATGGATCGGCGCGTTGGTGTCGGTAATGAACGCAGGGTCGATCTCGACCGCAAATTTCTTGAGCGAGAATGCGTCATTCTTCGTGAAACCGTCGGGATTGGCGACCGCGATGTTGTCGATCTGGAGTACACCCTGTTTTTCATTCAGTTTGGCGGAGATATCCGCGACGGTGGCTGCGGTCTGCTGTGTGGCGTTGGATGCGATGACGAACTTGGCGTTTGTGAGGGAGAAGAGATCGACGAGCGGCAACTTCATCGGACCGTCATCCGCCTTCTCTTTCTCGGAATCCTCTTTTTGCTGCTTTTCCGCCTCTTCCTTTTTGTCGCCGGTTGCTGGGATCATCGCGAGGAAGTTGAGTTGCGAGCCGAGTGTCTCCACCCGGACGGAAGGATCGACGATTTCGGCTCTGCGGACACGGATCGGCGCGTTGGTGTCGGTGAGGAAGGCGGGATCGATCTCAACGGCGAGTTTTTTGAGCGAGAACGCGTCGTTCTTCGTGAAGCCGTCGGGATTGGAAACGGTGATGTCGCCGATGGACAATGCGCCCGCCTGTTTGTTCAGTGATGCCTTGATATCGCCGATGGAGGCGGCAACTTGACGGGTGGAGTTCGAGATGACCGCCAAACGAGCGTTCGACAATAAGAAGTCGTCCAGCTGAATCGTCTTGGAAGATCCGCCGCCTTCTTTCTCCTCCGCAGGTTTTTCCTCCTGCGGCTTCTCCGTTTTCTTCTCGGCTGGCTTGTTCGGATCGCCTTCTGCCATCGCCAGGAAGTTCATGAGGGAACCGAATGTTTCCACGCGGACGGCAGGTTCGAGAATGTGGACAGTCTCCACCACGATCGTGTCCTTCGTGAGCGAACCCGGTTGCACCTTGACCAAGATGTTCGAGACGGAGAACGAATCGTTCGTGGAGAACCCTCTCTCTTGCGGATTCCCCAATTGGAAATCGCGGATTTCCAGCCGCCCGGAATAGGCGCTGAGATGGAGGGCGTCGAGAGAGGCGGGTGTGTTGATCACTTTCGGCGGTATGGTCTTCGTCAGGATCCGCGCCACGGGCGAAATCCAAGCGGGATGCGCCAGCACGGCGACAAGGAGAACGATCAAAACGGTGAGTAATGAAAGCCCGATGATTTTGAGTGCTTTTTTCATGGAACGGATCCTTTTGCCGAATGGTTCGTGTTTAGACGGTGTAGGTGGATGCTGCGGTGTCGCCGCCGTCAGCCGTCCACTTGTGGTGGAAGAACTGTCCGCGCGGGCGGTCCAGCCGCTCGTAGGTGTGCGCCCCGAAGTAGTCGCGCTGCGCCTGAAGCAGGTTCGCCGGCAACCGTGCGCTGCGGTAGCTGTCGAAATACGTCAGTGCCGTGGACATGGCGGGAACCGGGATGCCCCAGTCGATCGCCGTCTTCACAACCGTGCGCCACGACTCCTGCGCCTTCTGGATCACTCCCTTGAAATAGGGATCCAGCAGGAGGTTCGCCAACGCGGGATTCTTGTCGAACGCTTCCTTGATCTTGCCGAGGAAACGGGCGCGGATGATGCATCCCTGGCGCCACACCAACGCGATCTCCCCGTAGTTCAAATCCCAGCCGTACTCTTTCGCGGCGGCGCGCATCAGCTGATAGCCTTGCGCGTAGGAGCAGATCTTTGCCGCGTACACGGCCTGTTCCAGCGCCTTGATGAACTGCTTGGCATCGACATCCGTTTTCGGTTTCGGCGCCGGGATGATTTTCGAGGCGGCAACACGCTCCTCCTTCGCGGCGGACATGCAACGCGCGAAAACCGCTTCCGCGATTTGCGGGATCGCCACGCCCAGGTCGAGACCGGCCTGGCTCGTCCATTTGCCCGTACCTTTCTGCCCGGCCGTGTCGAGGATGATATCGACCATCGGCTTGCCCGTCTCCGGATCGCTTTGCGAGAGGATGTCGGAGGAGATTTCGACCAGGTAACTGTCCAGCGCCCCCTTGTTCCACTTGGCGAAGACCTTGTGCATCGTCTGCGTGTCGAGTCCGAGCCCACGCGCCATCAGGTCGTATGCCTCGCACATCAGCTGAATGTCGCCGTACTCGATTCCGTTGTGGACCATCTTCACGAAGTGTCCCGCGCCATCGTTCCCGATCCACGCGCAGCAGGGGGACCCGTCATCGACCTTCGCGGCGATCGCCTGGAAAATGTCTTTCACGTAAGGCCATGCCTTCGGGTCGCCGCCGGGCATGATAGCGGGACCTTTCAACGCGCCTTCCTCGCCGCCGGAGACGCCCGAACCGACAAAGCGGAGTCCCTTCGACGCAAGGTAGGCGGTTCTGCGGATCGTATCTGGGAAATGGCTGTTGCCGCCGTCGATGATGATGTCACCCTTCTGCAGGAGGGGGATCAGCTGTTCGATCATGTCGTCAACCGCCTTGCCAGCCTTGACCATCATCATCACGCGGCGCGGCTTCTTCAAGGACGCGACGAGTTCCGGAAGGGAATGCGTCCCGACGATCTTCTTGCCCTTGGCCCGGCCGTTCACAAAACGGTCAACCTTCTCCGTTGTGCGGTTGTAGCACGCGACCGTGAAACCCTTGCTTTCCATGTTCAGGATCAGGTTCTCGCCCATCACGGCAAGACCGATCAAACCGATGTCCGCTTTTTTCATTTCGTAACTCCTCTTCACTACAATGGCCTGTAGTTCTGTAATTATAGCAAACCGCCACCCTGAACGCCAACCCGAATTTCGGGTGTGTCGAATTTCGGGTGGGACATCTGCGTAATTCAACAAGTGCCTGTCTTGCTCGAGCACGGAAATTTTCGTGTCATGGTCTCACGCCAAGTTCGCGAAGTCCGCGAAGTTGCCGGTTATTCCCCTGTTCATTTTATCTGCCAGTGGTTTTGATCTCTCGCGGAGGCGCGGAGATTTTGTGGATTTCCGGCGGTTTTCTGAACGAGGTTCGATTCACCTGTTGGGTGAAGGATCATCTCCTTCCGTTCGGCTCGACAATCCCGCTTCGTCATTTGAAAAAAACTCTGTTCCCGGACTGATCTCCGTGTACTCTGCGCCCGCGGCGTCTCTGCGTGAGAACCCAAACGAGGAATCTAGGTTAAGTGTATTCAGTCTGTTCAACATTGCGGTTGTGATCCTTCCTACGCAAGGCTACTGAGGATAGGCAAGCGCGACCCCCATCTCTGCGCGAGGCAAAACAATTCCACCTCGTGAAGCGACAAGAGTGTCGCTTCCCCGAAGCGCGTAGCCATAGCGGGACTGAGTCAATTTAGAGCCGAAGGCTCACTTCGGACGAAGTCCACTTACCAACTTAGGGGCGTAGCCCCATTCCAAGACCGGCACGATTCCATGTTTCTAGAACTGGCTCGTCAACCAGGATTCATCGCCCGTGCACCTTCGGCACGAATCGCGGATTCCACGCGATCGACCTCTCCGCACAACAGTTCCAGTGCGCCCGGCACTTCACTCAGCTTCAACGCTTTCGGCTTCATTCTTGTCTCCTTTTGCTTTGGGTTTCTCCACGGTATGGTCGATCGTAACGATCACGCCGTCGTCATCTTGTTTCGGAACGGCAACCGCAAGGCGATCGCCTAAACTTTCCTGTAGGACGCACAAGTTGTCCTCCAGTGTCTGAAGTCCTTGCCGCCTCCACCGAATGATCTCCCGGAGGAGATGGTCGGGCAATGTGCGACGGTACAGAAGGTCGAACCGCAGTTTCTTGGCAAACTCGCGCTGCACGTTGTTCGCGATGGCCTCCATCAGGATTGGGAGTGTCTTGTTTGCCAGCGACTTGTTCCCTTCCTCATGGTCGCTTACCTGTATCTCGCCCGTCAGCTTTTTGTACCGGTCCCAGAATCCTTCCGAGAATTTTTCCAGACGCGGTTGCTCGAACGGGCACTCGATCTCCGGCAACGCCTCATTCATCATTCGATAGGCCGGAGCATTCCCGTCCTTGTCCATGAACGCGGCAAACAGCGTCAGTCCCTTTCGCGTGAAGAGATGCGTACCCGCTCGCGTTCCCGTCGTCACCGTCTTGACCCGGTCCGGCAGATGGCGGATCCGTTCCACCACCTCCGGATGCGTCTGGCAGATTTCCTCCCACTTGATCTTGCATTCGGTCAGGAACGTCACGGTCTCGGAATCCTCCGGATTCGCCTCGAACCGTTTGAACAGCCCCGCCGCCTCCAGCGATTCGTCCTCGTCGAATATCCGCGCGTCTTCGCCGATCGTCTTGTGGATCATCAGCACCTTGTTCCGGGCAATCGTCCGGATGTTGTAAAGATCCGCCCCCTGATCCGTCGGGAAGTAGTTGTAGAGGTACAGGTCGTTGAACACCTTCACGCCGATGCGGTTGATCCGCCCAAGCCGCTGGATGACCCGCGTGGGATTCCACGGGATGTCGTAGTTGATCACCAGACCCGCCCGGTTCAGGTTGACGCCCTCGCTCATCTTGTCCGTCGCGATCATCACGTCGAACTCATCTTCCATCTTCCCCTGCGGGATCGTTCCGTCGAAGTTGCGCCGTATCCTGCGCTCCATTTCCGCGGAGCGTGACCTCACCACGCAGACGTGTCCCGGAAACGCCTTCTCCAAATACTTCGCCACATGTTCGACCGTGTCCGCAAATTCGCTGAACACCAGCACCTTGCGCTTCGGCTCCCCTTTGCGGACTTCCAGCCCTGCAGTGCCTTCCAGAACCGCCCGGATCTTTTCCACCAGCTGTTTTGCCTTCGGGTCGTTCGCGACCAGATCCAGCTCGATCACCCTTTTCTTGATGGCCTTAAAGAGCGCGATGTCGCTCTCGACATCTTCGATGAACTTCTCGTACCCTTCTTCCGTAAAGTCTTCCGCGACGCGATAGATCTGCTTGTTCTCCGCCTCCACGGAAACGGCGTCCTCGTAGTCGGCAAGCATCGTCTCGAACGTATCGTCTTCCATCGATTCGTCGCAGAACTTCTCCATCATCCTCCGGTCGAGAATGATGACGCCCCGGTGTCCGTCACCCGGATTCCCCGTCGGCTTGATCGCGAGCTTCAAGACCAGCTCGTGATTGTAGATGAGATTGTCGATCGTCATCGCGAACGCGCCGAAGGAACTCTCGAACCGGTGGACGAGCAACCTCCGGATGAACTTGTACATGTTCTCCTGCTGCGTCTTCAGCGTCTCGTGTTCCTCCGGGTCTCCATCGGTGATGTTCACATAGAGTCCGGGCCGGTAGATCGCGCCCTTGAAGTCCCCCTTCGGGCCGAAGTAGTTGGTGATAACCTGATCATAGAAGGCGCTCTGCTCCGGATCGAGTTCGTAGAACTGCTCGACCGGCGGGTGGACGGTCGGCAGGTTCTCCCCCACTTCGGCGCTGTAATCCGGATCGCACTTCAGGTCGATGCGGTTGCGCCGGATCATGACCGGTTCCAGAATGGCGCGGATGTTCTTGGCGATCCACTCCAGGTTTTCACGGGCGAACTTCTTCGCGGCCTCGACATCCAGCGGCTCCGCGTCCGCGCCCGGAAACTCCATCTTTTCCAGCCGGTTGCGGACGTACTTCTCCAGATTCCCGCTCTCATCCGACGTGATCTGCCCGATGTTCTTGAGCACGTAGTCGCAATCCGTGTAGCGCGACTGGTATTCATCGAAACGCGCTTGCAAATCACCGTCCGGCACAAGTTCACTCCGCCTCGGCACGGTGAACAGTTTCAGGAGCGCGAACATGTCGTTCGGACGGTTGCTGAAGGGCGTCGCCGTCATGAGCACCACTTTCTTGCCCCGGCAGATTCGCCACAGGTAGTCGTAATCGATCGAGCCCTCGTTGCGGAAGTAGTGCGCCTCATCGACCAGCACCACGTCGATGTCGGGATGGTCGCGGACATACTGCTCGATCTCGTCCATCTTCCCCCGGCTCATCGCCCGCCAGCCGTACATCTTGAAGTCGTCCAGATAGCCGCACCACCCCGTTTTCTCCATCTCGCTCCCGACAAGTCCGGGCGGCGCCACCACGATTCCGCGCCGCGCCTCCATCACGCAGCCGAGGACGCTCCCGATCACCGACTTGCCGAGTCCCACCACGTCCGCGATGATGACGCCGTTGTATTCCTGGAGGATCGAAAGTGCCTGGTTCACCGCGTCCTTCTGGTAGGCGAACGGACTGTACTTCGCCTCTCCCGTGATGGGATCGCTCGGAATCGAGAACGCCCGGTCGATCTTCGGTGTTTCATCCACCAGCGCCCGGTGTTCGAGGTAGTTCTTCAACACGAGGGCATACGCCTCGTAGGGCGTCACCTCCGCATGGACGCCCTCCTCCCGGAGCGCCTTGCGGATTTCCTCCGCCATGCCCACGAAACCCGTGATCTCCTCGGCTTCCTCCCACAAGTCCTCGAAGTACGCCTTCGCCTCTTCCCCTCCGAAGTTGGACAGTTCGACATTGAATTCGTTCTGGCTGTTGAGTCCGGGAAAGGTCAGGTTGCTCGACCCGGTGATCCAGCGGATCGGTTCAATCACTTTCACCTTTTCGTTCATCTCGAAGAGGTAGAGCTTGGCGTGGTTGGGTTCAGGTGTCTTCTTGATGGCAAGACGCCCTTCCCCCATCATCTTCAAGAAAGTCTCCATGTAACGCGCACAAGTCTCTTGGTCAAACAGCTTCGACCTCGCGACATTCCGCAGGGAATTGAGAAACCGTTCCTGCGCCGTCTCGCCATCGCCCGCATGAGCGAGTTCGTACCCCTTGCGATCGACATCCAGCCCCACCAGGATACGAAGTTTCAAACCTTCGTTCGCGGCGATCGGCTCCATCAGCGGCGGAATACCGTTGAAGTAGAAGTAGCCGGACAGGATGGACAGCGTTTCCGTCACGGGGATCAGGTCGCGCAGACGCGCACTCATGCTCGCCTCTTCCCCCGGCTGCTCGTTGACGTTGTGCTTGTTTGTGATGAACATGACTTGCTCCTTCCGTTTTGTAGAATCTTATCCGTCTTCTTCACCGCCACACAAAGCGGCATCTCCCATCGACGTAAAATTGATGAACTTCCCGTCCGGCGGTAACGGCCACTCCTCTCCGGCATAGACGACATCTGCCGACACCACTTCGGGAATCGCCTTCCGCAGAAGACGCAGATTGCGCGCAAATGACATGTCAGCCGTCATGGAGGATTTGATTTCCCACAACCTGAGCCCCGTGGCATCCTCAAGCACGAGATCGGCTTCCACGCCGCTGGAGTCCCTCATGTAGTAGAGATTCGGCTCCAGCCCTGCGTTCAGACGCGCCTTGAGAGCCTCAATCACCACCATGTTCTCGAACAGGCCCCCGACCAGCGGATGCTGCGCAATCTGACGCGCTGACGAAATAGCCAGCAGATGAGCCGCGAGACCGACGTCCGTGAAGTATATCTTGGGCGACTTGACAAACCGTTTGCCGAAATTCCGGTAATAAGGCGGCAGACGGAAGATGATGAAACTCGCCTCAAGGACCGAAAGCCAGTTTTTGAGCGTGATCGCCGACACGCCGACATCTCCGGAGAACCCTTCAAGATTGGCGATCTGCCCCACTCGCCCGGCAAGCAGCCGCAGAAAAGTTTCAAAACGCTGCCAGTCCTTAATGTTGATGAGCTGCCGCGCATCCCGTTCAACGTAGGTGCGCAGATAATCGGAAAGTACCCGGCGCGGGGGCAGGCGGAACGCATGAATCCTCGGCAGAAACCCGGAGAACATCAGCTCGTCCCGCGACAGCTCCCCACCAAGTTCCCGAATCGAAAGCGGTAACAGCGTGGAAAGCGTCGTCCGCCCTGCGAGCGACTGTGAAACCTCCGCCTGAAGCATCGGCTGATGTGATCCCGTCAGAACGAACCGCCCCGGAGTCCCGTCTTCGTCCACATGTACCTGTATATCCCGCAGAAGATTCGGCATGCGTTGGACTTCATCGATAATGACAGGCGGCGAGAACTGCTTGAAGAAAAGCCGCGAATCCGTTCGCGCCAATTCAAACACCTGAGAATCTTCCAGGTTGGCATACGAGTAATGGCGAAAGACATGCTTGACGAGCGTCGTCTTGCCGGATTGTCGAGGCCCCAGCAAGGTCACAACAGGTAACAGTCTGGCACATTTTTCCAATTCACCGCAAATTTCACGTTTGATCATGTTCATCATCTCCTTTTGCGGTAGTATTCTATCACAATTTCTTTGCAAATCCAAAGTTCAACTTTGGTTTTACAAAGAAATATTCGGTCTGTGAGTTGAGACCGGAAGTATGGTACATCGCGGATTTGCACGCTCGAAACACCCTGTTTCATCGTATGTTTGCCAGTTACAGTGGATCGCATCAGAACTCCTCCTCAAACTTCGGCGTCCGCTTCTTCTTTTGGGTCGCGCTCCGTCGCGACCGCCGCCACCCTGCGTAGCGGCGGCGCCCTCGCCGTCGTCCGTCTTGGCGGCATCTCCGCTCTTCCCGTCATTCGTCCCCCCGACAATCGCAATCTCTTCATCCGTCAATCCGTAAAGCTGTGGCAATTTCAAAACCTCGGAATACACGGGACACACGGAATCGCAGAGTTGTGAAACACGTGTTTTTTCCGTGTATTCTGTGTGTTCCGTGGTTGAACAACAGACAGACGGGAAGTTTTGCAATTGGTTCAGCTGATAGACAAGCATATCGATCTCCCCCGGCTGCCCGTTGACGTTGTGCTTGTTTGTGATGAACATGACTTGCTCCTAGTTGATTTTACCCTCTTGACATGATGTCACACATGATGTATTATGGTTCGCATGAAAACATTGGTGACAAAAGTGACTGAACGAGGACAGGTCTCGATTCCCGCCTCGATTCGCGAATCCATGCGGATGACGCCCGGGACAGCCCTGTTGTGGACCCGCGGAGAGGATGGCTGCACGTGCGTGGTAACAATTGTCCGCAAGCCCCAGCGCAAGGGGGCAAAGGCCATGCTCGGCTATGCCTCCACGTTCCGGAAGCCGCGTACGACCGCTGAATGGATGAAGGAACTTCGCGAAGGAGAAGAGCGGTGAGCATGGTCGTGGATACATGCGTCATCCTCGACGTGCTGGAGCGCGACCCCGCCTTCGGCGATGCCTCGGCGGAGATCATCGAAAAGTACGCGGATGACGGTCTTCTCATTTCACCGGTCACATACGTGGAACTCGCACCTGCCTTCCTAGGCGACGAAGCGCGCGAACGCGATTTCCTCTTTGAGATCGGAATCGACCTTCCGCCAACCATCGGGGATGACGATCTTTCGTTTGCGCACGCCGCATGGAACAACCATATCCAGCGGAAACGGTCAGGCAAAGCCGCCAAACGCCCCGTCGCAGACGTGATGATTGGCGCGCTCGCGCAGGCCAACAACGGGCTCATCACCCGCAATGCCGACGATTTCCGCGCACTCTTTCCTACCCTCAACATCGTCACTCCCTGATTGGCAATCCCCGCCATCGCCTTAGAACTCCTCCTCAAACTTCGGCGTCCGCTTCTTCTTTTGGGAGGGTCGCGCTCCGTCGCGACCGCCGCCTCCCAGCGTAGCGGCGGCGCCCTCGTCGTCGTCCGTCTTGGCGGCATCTCCGCTCTTCCCGTCATTCGCCCCTTCAACAATCGCAATCTCCTCGTCCGTCAAACCGTAAAGCTGATAAACCAGTTGGTCGATCTCCCGCTCCAACGCCGACGTGTCGGACGACGGATCAGATTCCCTTGCCAACAAAATAGCGTCAACCTTCTCGATAATCTTTGTCTGTGCAGCAGCAATATCTGGCTTTGGCACCAATAACTGTTCGACTTTATATTTCTTCCACCGAACCGTTCCCATGCCTGTAGTGGTACCAATCTTTGAGAACAAGTATTCAGCCAAACTTGAATTAAGATACCCGACAAGAAACTTAAGATGAGGACCGACAAGCAAGAAGGTGGTTGCCTCCATCACATACTCGCCATTGGAGTCCAATGCGAACTTTGTTTTATCAGAAATCTCTCCCCAAATAATCTTTGACTTGGCAAAGTCCGGCATATACGCACAGTTGCGAAGGTTGTACGGTGTTACACCCTTATCCCCCCGCTGCGACAACTTATCCCAAAACTGATCAAGGTATCGTTTGATGGCAGGATAGTCGTCAACGTTGATGCGAGGAACATCGCCATATCCGTTGTGAGTCGTGATCAAATAGGCGTTGGGCCAATTCGCTGAATAACGTTTTATGTCTCTACCACGGAGTATTGGGCGGATGAGAGCGTCGGTACTATTTCGCTCAGTGGCGGTTCGACACCAGGAGAGGATTTCCGCTCGCCGCGCCTCGTCGACGATAAAAGCCTCATTGTAACCAGTCTTGATACCATAGTTGATTTGCACATCCCAAAATTGAAGTGGTATTCCAAAAGCCGCAATCTTACTGTGTATCGACTGTTCTATTGGCGATAATATGACCCATGAGTCGGCAGTGTGAAATGTACATTGAGATGCGTTCGTCTCGACGAAGAGAGTAATGTTATCTCGACAGGCAGAGGTCCCTATGCAAGAACAGCAAGTCTGCGGTTCTTCAAAATGGTTTTTCTCAAAGAGCAGGATATTCGTTTCAACGGTTGCAGAATCAAAAATCTGCTCTCCTGCAAAATCAATTAGCAACCTGGGTTGTGTCTTATCGACAAAGAATTTCCTTGTCGCTTCGCCATAACTATTACGCATCCATTTGTTAGATGTGATATAGCAGAGATGCCCATTTTCTCGCAGTAATTGCCACCCCTTCTCGTAAAAGAGGCAGTAAATGTCACCCGTGCGTGCGAATGTTTCAAATCCATACGGGGCGTATAGATCGGCAAGTTCACCATGATTTGCCTGCAACTGGATATACGGCGGATTTCCAATCACGATGTCGAACCCATCCTTGACGTTGAACATCCATTCGGGATCGAAGAATTCGGCATG
>JAFSTA010000240.1 GCA_017450695.1 Kiritimatiellia bacterium
ACCTCACGCAAAGTCCGCAAAGTTCGCAAAGGGAAGGATGTCGGCCACTTCGCGTACTTGGCGAACTTGGCGTGAGACCATGACATGAAAACTTCTGGGTTTAAACACGGCAGACCTTTGTTGAATTATACAGATGCGCCCAATCAGCAATCTCCGCGTTCTGCGTTATCGACAAGAAACAGGAAATCTGGTATCATGGTTATGTTTCTTGGATGGCATGGTGATATTCGCCAAGGCGGAGTCTGAAACATGGAAAAAATCGCGACAGACATTTACACGTTCTCGCAACTGCGGAATGAAGGGTTCACGTACGTCGATAAGACGGACGCCCTTTTCGCGATGGCGTCTGGCGAGATTGGAAAGCAGTTCTTCATTGCCCGTCCTCGTCGCTTTGGAAAGTCACTGGCCATCTCGACACTGGAAAGCCTCTTCCAAGGCGAACGTGAACTTTTCAAGGGGCTTGCGATCGAACCGAAGTGGGACTGGTCGAGGAAGTGGCCTGTCCTCCACCTTGACATGGGGAGCGCACAGACAACGTCAGTGCCGGAACTTCACAGACGCATGCGGGCGATCCTCGCGAATGAGTGCCATCGCAACGGGATCCCCTTCCGTGACGACGAGAACCCTTCGACAGCGTTCGAGAACATCATCAATGACCTTGCCGCAAAGTCTCCCGACGGGTGGATGGTGCTTCTCGTGGATGAGTACGACAAGCCCATCCTCGGCCACCTGATGAAGCCCGAGTCACGGAATTCCGCGACGCGCTCACGGCGTTCTACTCCGTGATCAAGACGCAGGAGTCCAAGCAGCGCTTCTCCTTCATCACCGGCGTCAGCAAGTTCTCGAAGGTGTCGATATTCTCCGACCTCAACAACCTCAAGGACTGGACGATGCACCCGAGGGCGGCCACGCTCTTCGGCTACACGCACGACGACGTGCTGAAGTTCTTCCCCGGATGCGTCCACGCGTTCGCGGAGGCGAACGGCCTCAGCGACGAAGGGGCGTTCGCGAAGATCATCGAGTGGTACGACGGCTACAAGTTCGAGGAGAACGCCACGCCAGTCATAAACCCCGTCTCGCTCGGCCTTTGCTTCGACAACGGCAAATTCGCCGACTACTGGTCGGACACTGCGATCCCGACGTTCCTGATCGACATCCTGAAGAAACACCCGCTCGACTTCTCGACCGTTGACATCAGCGAACCGGAACTGAACGCGTACGAGCCGGACAGACCGGGGATCGTGACGCTCCTCTACCAGACCGGCTACCTCATGATCGGGAGCTTCCGCCAGCTGGGCGCGTCCCGCCGCTACACGCTTTGCTTCCCAAACCTGGAGATCGAGAACTCCTTCCTGGAGAGCCTCGCCGGCGCGTACGTCGGGCAGGATCCCGGCAAGTCCTCCGGCTTCGCGGCCAAGGCTGGCGAGGCCCTCTGCGCGCACGACGTGCCGGCATTCCTGAAGGCGCTCAGGGCGTTCTTCACGGACATCCCGTACGACCTGACCGACCGGCAGAACGAGCGGATGTGGCAGACGATCTGCTACGTCGTGCTGCGCTCCATCGGCGTCAACGTGAACGGCGAGGTGAGGACGCACGACGGCCGCATGGACATGGTGGTGGACCTCCCCGGCGACATCTACATCATCGAGTTCAAGCTCGACCGTCCCGCCTCCGAGGCGATGGAGCAGATAAAGGGGAAGGACTACGCGGGCAAGTACGCGCTCTCCGGGAAGCGCGTCACGCTCGTCGGTATCTCCTTCTCCTCCGCGAAGCGCACGATCGTGGAGGAGCTGGTGGAGAAAATGAACTAGCGGGAAGATCGGGAGGGACGCGCTTGCCTGCCCTCCGTAGCCTTGCGCAGGATGGATCGCGTCCGAAGCAGTAGAACGCACAAACGGGCTGGCAACCCGCTTTCTACCACCGGTACACACAGTCGAATGCACTCGATAGCTGTCGATTGCACTCGATCAGAACCCAGGACCGCTTTTCAGCTTCCCCGCCTATCAGGGGCGGCAGCCCCACTTAGGTCCGCAGGACCACTCAGGCGGCGCAGCCGCCACTTATCCGCTTCCCCTCTTCTCAGCTGGCGCGTAGTACCTAAGCGACTCCGCGTGAGGTAAAACATAATTAGCCATCCAGGTATATTCTCCCGTGCGAGTGCGGACGACGAGTTCACAGCTACTTGAGCAAGACAGGGAAGAGGAGCTTCTCCGAAACAAGCGTCAGTACATCTTTTGGGGATGCACAGTCCTTCACGACGAAAACGCGGGTCTCACCGGGGAGAAGCCCCTTCAACGTTCCTTCCCCACGCTTTCCACCGATCGCGATCCCGACATCGTGGCAGATCGGTGCAACACCCTCGTTCCCGATCATCACCTCAACACCATGTTGCGTCACCCTCCAGCCCTTCACGACAAACCGCCATCCGCACTCGTGCGCGGCAACCGCGAAGCGTTCCGGCGTGGCGTACTTGCCTTCAGGGGCGTCGTTCGCGATGACGAACGCAAGGTGGAACTTCTTCGCCGTGGCGGCCCACGTGGATCCGTGAACGCCTTTAGGAGAAAGGAAATTGCGTTGATCGCCTTTCTCATAGTAGCTGATCTCCCCGCCACGAGGGGCTTTCTTCCAGTGGTCTTCGCCGAATGCCGACCAGTTGAGAGCGTTCCATTTCGGATGTTCCCTGGACATCAGGCTGTCGTCGAAAAGTCCGAATACAACACCATGCCTCGCGAGATCAACAGCCGGTGACCAATCACCATCTCGTCCTGCCGAGTCGATCGAAACCATCCACGGCGTCTTTCTGAATTCCCTCTCCATCAACGCGAAGAATCTACGCTGGAAATCAATCGAGGGAAAGTTCACGCCGGGTTTCGTCTTCGTTCCGCTTGTGTGGTACTCTGCCCAGTGACCAAATCCAGCCTGCACATACGCGAGGCGCGGATCCGAATCGTACTTCTTCGCGAACGCCTCGTAGAAATCAAGAGTGAAGTCTTCAAGCGCCTTGCAAGACCAGTCTGGATACCATGTCGGTCCGTCCCCATCCGGATTCTTCGCGAACGTCTCCCTGTAATCGCCACGATTTTTGATGAACTTGGGGACGGCGGTCGCCCCTCTGACTCCGCCGAGTTTCTCGCCAGGATAGACGTAGCGGAAACGGATGATTGCCTGATGCCCGCGCGAAGCGATATCCGTAAGAAGATCCTCGATCTTCCGCCAATCGTAACGCCCCGGTTCGGACGCGACATCACATGGCAGACAATACGAGAATTCAAGCGAGACTTCGGCGGAGAGGTCGGGCCTTTCACGCGCCATATCTGGCCAGAGAACGATCCCCTTCAGCGGCTCTGCGCCGTATGCGGATGCGGCGGTAAGCAAGAGGGTGCAGGACACAGTCTGAAAAAATACCAGTACTTCGTTTGAACCAGTGAGCCGCAACTGTCTAGCGAACATACTCATTTATCCCTTTCTTCGAATGGCTGTGACCAACAGGATTCTTGGAAGAGATTTTACCCATCCATTTCTTGTCTCCTCCGATGCGTGAATGAGCCGTACCACCTCCGCAAAGCATGAATGGCATTGTTAAGAACAAAGTCGAACCCGATTCTTCTGTTTTGATACACCTCCTGCCTAGAAGTTGGCAGGTCAGGCGTGTTAAGCTGGGTAAGCGATGCGGTCGCGCTTGAGCGCGACCATCCCGTTCTCTGCGAACTTTGCGACTCTGCATGAAACAATCCCACTGCCTTCCTTTCATTTTTCAGCCTCTCAGCTTTCAGCCCCGTCATCAGTTACATTCCTATGTGAGTACGAGCGAGGGGCCACCCTACCTATCCTCGGATGATTTGAGACACTCGGCCGCAAGCGTCAGCAAGTTGCCGCTGCGCGGCGTCGGCAACCATACGGCGGAAGGCACCGCCGTCTCCAGCGCGTCGAGCTTGGCGGCGGCATGATCCGGATCGGCGAAAAACACCTCCCAACGTTTCGCGTAGTAGTTAGAGAGCAGCCCCGCGAACTGATGATGCGCGTAGTCGTTGAGATTGGAATTCGGTCGTTCGATCCACGTCGTGAACATCCGACGTAGGGCGCGAACACCGTGTTCGCCTGCCCGTTTTCGCGCCCGCGCCTCGTAGGTGTCGAGTCGGAAAGCGTCCGTACAGGCGAGCAATGCATCCAGTTGCCGGATAAGCGACAGGAACTCGGTGCGTGCGACCGAATCTGTCTTGAGGCGCGGTACAAGCGAGTGCCCCCGATCCGAAAGAACTTGTCGGAACACATCGGTGAAATCGAAACGGAAGGTCTCAAGCTCAAGCAGTTCCGGCCTCTCCGTCGCGACGGAGAGGTAGAGTCGCGCCGCCGCCTCTATTTCCTTCGGCTTGTAGTAGAGGGGAGCACTTGTCGCCCACGTGGAAGACTTCTTCACCTCCCATTTCGGTCGCGCACAAAACACGGTCTCCGAACATCCTTCCTGCAGTCGCTTCACGTTCCAAATGGATCGCGCGAGAATGCCCAACGCTTCTTCAAGCCGAACGTCTTTCACACCGTAACGGCGTTCCGAGTATCCCGCCAGCCAACGGCTCAGCGCCCCATCGCCCGTCACCGCTTCTGGACGGAAGAACAAATCGGTAAAGAGATCGTAGAAGACGGGATTCGAATCTAGCCCCTCAGATTCCAGCGCGTAACCGCGCAGTGTCGCGCCGTTCGCGCCCTTCCGATGTCTGTTCAGCTGAAGCAATGCGTCCATACCCCCGTACATGCCGTCGTTCCCGCCGAAGTTGAGTAATTCTCCCCAAATCCAGGTGATCTTGCCGAAGCCACGCGGGAATAATCCGCCATTCGCCATATTCCTGTCCAGGACGATGATGCGCGTGAAATCGGGGTTTAGGCCGTCGATCAAATCCTGTCGCGGCGCACTTCCCCAGCAACTGATGCACCATGTCACCCCTGGCGAGGCAAGCTGTTGTTCGTGTTGCATCGCCGCCGCAATCTTGCGGCAATCCACCCCCTTCGCGACACCTCCCTCGCTAAAAAGATTACCGACGAAGAAGTGCGGATCGGAAATTCCGTACACCTCGTAGAGACGGTTGTACCACATCTTCGCGAGTTTCGCGTAGGTCTCCGTGGTCGCATCCAGCAAGATGGGACGCTTGAGATTCCCGGCCCATCGCCCCTGGTCGTAGAGTTTCGCGTCGGGCCATTTCGCCCCGGTTAGCACATTCGTTGCGCTGTTCGGCAGCAACCCCGTGAACCCCTGCAGCATCGGCTCGATGCCGAGCGCGCGCATCTCCTTCACGATCCACTTCCCAAGGCTCGCCTCCTCATCGAGACGCGCGGGAGGGAAAGGTGAGCCAACCCCCTCCATCACACCGCAGTTCACCCACGACTGCGCCGTCTCGTCCGGGATGAACGCGGTGATCTGCGCCTCACTGAATCCCGCATCGCGCAAAAATAGCTGCCACACCTTCATATTCCCTGTCGGCACAAGCGCGGAGGTGAATCCCGCAAGCGCAAGACGGTCGATATTCGCCCGCCATTCCTGTTCGCCGTAGAACGCGAAGGAATACGAGAACACGCAGTAGTTGTAAGCATGGAAATGCTGCAGTACGGACTTGACCTTCAGCGCTTCCTTCGGCAGTGGCCATTCCGAGGGAACGCGGTTGCCGCTGCGGCTCCAATGCCCCTTGGCGATCTCGCGGATATAACGCCCGACAGCTGCCGCCGCACGGTTCTCGTCCGTCGCCCGGATGAGGATCTTCCCGTCACGTGACGAGACTTCAGCCTGTGGTTCCTCACCCGACATTCGTTCGAACAGAAAACGTTCCGCAACCGCTTCACCGGCGAATCGCGACAAGACGCCACGTGCGGCGGGAAAGGCACATCCGTCAACGACACCCTGCCCAACGGCTGCTCCGAAAGAAGCCAATCCCACACCGGTCATCATCACCGCGCAACAGACTTCACGCCATGTTCTCATCGCACACATCCTTTCCCTGAAAACAATTTCCAAAAACGGTCGAGTCCATCGTGTCGGGGACACCGACTTCGACTTCCTATTCCACCGTCGAGATCCAGTAACCCAGCGCCCCGATCGTAAAACCGCCCGATGACGAATAGGTGGCGTCCTTCGCCAGCAGCGGTTCAGGAACGATGGTTCCCTTCACATCCCGATTCGTCTCATCCGGTGCGAGATAGGAGGCGGTCGATCGTTTGGAGACGGAGAACGAGACACCGCACGTCACTGGTTTCCTCGTCCAATTCTGGACCACGAGCACGGTGTCGCGACCGTTACGCCGCACGAAAGCACTCACGGCATCCTTCGCTGTCGTGTCCAGCCAGGTCAACCCGTCCTTCCCATTGACGTCTGTGAAAACGGAATGGGATCGGCGAAGTGCGGCAAGGCGCTTGACAAAGGCATGGCGAGATTTCCCTGGTTCGCGGTCGAGCTGCGACCAGTCCATCGGGGTCTTGCCGAACATCGAGTGCTTCTCGTCGGCATCGGCGATTTCGTTCCCGGTGAAAAGCATCGGCACACCGTCGATCGTGAACATCCACACGAGAATCTGCTCGACGGCAGCATGGCCCAGCGTCTTCTCGCGACGTGGACGCGCATCCGTCGCGACATCGTGGTTCTCATAATGGTTGACGAACTTTGACCCGACGGGGCATTGCGCCTCGCGCCCCGTCCACGCGCCACGTACGGATGCCGCGTTCAAACCGGGAAACCAGCCATAGTCCGCGTCGAAGCCCTTGTACTGGTCGCTCACCGTGAACCCCTCGCAAAGCAGGACGGCGTTGTTCCCGGTGACCCGATCCATCATGTCGTGGGCATCGCACCAGAAATCAAGCGGAATGCCGTCCCCCACATCGCAACGGAATCCGTCGGCGCCGAACTCGCTGATCAGATAACGCATATTGCCGATCAGGTACTCGCGCAACTTCGGCACGGCGAAGTTGAGTTTCGGGAAACGCCACGGTCCCTTCTTGACCGTACCGTCCGCATTCCACCAAGTGAATTCCGGATGCTCCTTCAGGAACGGGGCGGTTGGACCGCAATGCAGATAGACGAGATCGAACATTACCTTCATGCCGAGCCGATGCGTCTCGGCGCAGAACTCCTTCAGATCCGCATCCGTCCCGTATTCCTCATCGACGTGGAAATAGTCGGCGATCCGATACTGATTCTTGGGATTGTTGAAACCGCTTTTGATCTGACGCGGACTCCAATATCCCTTGTCCATATCGGTGTCCATTTTCATCACCGGCACAAGATAGACGATGGTGATACCCAAATCCTTCAGATAGGGAAGTTTTTCCTTCGCCGCTTTCAGCGTTCCCTCCGGCGTGAACGTGCGCGGCTGAATCTGATACATCACTCCACGCGTAAACCACTCCGGACTTTTCCGCGCCTCCTGCATCCAGGCATTCGCCGCCTCCCCCACAAACGGCACAGCCGCAAGGAAGGTGGCAAGCACAGCCACCGCAAGATTCCGTGAACTTTCTTGTTTCATACTCGGTATCCTCTTGTTTCCCGTTACAAACGTCCCTGCCACATCTCCTCGTGACAGAATCGGTCATGACCGTAACTTGTTTTCAAATTGATAGTCTATCACACGTTCTTCGCTTTTCCCATTCAAATTAGAGAAGAATCAGAGTGCTTTTCAGCTGAGACAATGCAGTCTAGATCCCTCGTTTGGGGGCTCATACGGTCCCGCGAAAACCGCCAGCGTCAGCGAATCAAACAAGAATATCGCTCCCCGCCGAGTTGATGGCGAAGAGCGGCAAGTTTTGTCCAATCCCAGATTGACAGCGATCAACAGCCTTCGAAAGCAATCGACTACTGCCAACTCCTTACTGCGTCACGATCCGATAGGTCTCGCGGGCAATCATCAGTTCTTCGTTCGTCGGCATGACGATTGCCGGCAGGGTCGATTCTTTGGTGGAGATGACCGCGACTTGGCCGTGCGTAGCCCGGTTCTTTTCCGCATCCAGGAAACATCCGAGCGCGTTCAGGCGTTCGATAATCAGCTGACGCGCCTCATCGCTGTTCTCTCCAATACCGCCCGTGAAGACCACGGCATCGGCGCCGCCGATCAGCGTGTAATAGCCGCCGATGTAGAGGGCGACGCGATGGGCAAACATCAGCATCGCGTTTTTCGCATCTTCGTTGCCGGACTCGGCGGCCGCGATGGTGTCGCGCATATCGGCACTGGCAATCCCGTTCATCGCGTAGAAGCCGGACTTCTTGTTCAACAACGTGTCGATCTCGTCCGGGGAGAGTCCCTTGCGTCCTAGAAAGACACAGACTGCAGGATCGATGTCACCACAACGCGTTCCCATCATCAACCCCTGCAGCGGAGTCAGGCCCATCGTCGTATCAAAGCATTTTCCGTTTTTCACGGCGGCGATGGAGGATCCGTTCCCCAGGTGGCAGATAATCGCGTTCAGTTCCTCAACCGGCTTTTTCAGGAACTCGGCTGTGGCATGCGTGACAAAGTTGTGCGAGGTGCCGTGGAATCCGTACTTGCGGATCTTGTCCTCGGTGTAGTACTTCATCGGAATCGCATAGAGATACGCATAACGCGGCATGGTCGTATGGAATTGCGTGTCAAAGACCGCCACGTTCGGGGTTCCCGGACAAATCTTTTCACACGCCTCAATTCCGGCAAGGTTCGCCGGATTGTGGAGGGGGCCAAGCGGGATGCAGGCGCGGATGATGTTCTTCACCTCCTCCGAACAAAGCACGGGCTTCGTGATCGCCTCGCCACCATGCAGGACGCGATGGCCGATCGCGCCGACCTCGGACAGACTCTTCAATACCCCGCGTTCCGGATCGACCAGCACCTCGCAAACGTGCTGCAACGCCTCGCCGTGCGTTGGCGCAGAAACATCCTTCGTAAGCGGCTCCTTCCCGACCGGCTTGTACACCAGACGGGGCTTATCCGTTCCGATACGCTCCACCAAACCTTTCGCGATCATCGTTTCATGCTCCATACTGAAGAGCATGAACTTCAGAGAGGAACTGCCGGAATTGATCACCAGAATCTTGTCATAATCTGTCTTTGACATACCCAAACACCCTTCGTAGTAACAAAAAAAGAAAGCAGTATTTTCACTCTTTTCGCAAGACGAATCAAGGCGAAAATGCAATCCCCAGCGAAAGAAAGGCAATGGAAGGGCGCTACGCGCCAGCGTGTTAAGCTGGGGAAGCGTGTCAAGCCGGGGAAGCCGTACAATCCGGATATTCCGGATACGCATTACGGACGCGACGGGGCGCGTCCCTCCCCTTCGCCGCGTCTCCCTCTCAGCTGGTGCGTAGCCCCCCCTGTGTATTCCCGTGCTGCGCGCGAGCGGCGGACTAACCACCAAACCACCTAACCACTAAACTACCTGTCCACCCAACCTTGACCATATACGGCTAACGCCGCATCCTCATTCTCATGCGATCAGGCGAAGCATCATACGCACCTGTGTTTGATGGTGGACGGAAACGGCGCGGGGCGGAAGGCGGAGAATCCGGCTTGAGGTCGGTTTTCAGCCGGAATTTTTCGAGAGGTTCGTAACCTCGTTCAGCCATGAGCGTGTCCCAGGCCTTGGGAAGCTGGATTTTGATTGTCGTGAAACCGCCGCCCGGCACACACAGTTCCTTGTTCCGCGCCGGATCACCCGTAACGAGAAAAGCGCTCTTCCCTTCCGCCATCGCGGGAACAGTCTCGACCCGGTCTTTCCCCGTCCATCCAAGCCACGGCGGAGTCGGGGTTTCGCCAGCGCCCTCTTTCGATCCGAGCCGCCGTTCATGCATCGGGAGCGAATACCGCGTCGGATCGAAAGCACTGCCTGGGTTTCCCCAGTAGTTTGCGAACGAGCGTTGTGCTAGCGGGATCCGCGCTGCCTCCTCCACGGCACGGCAAAGAGCATTCTTATCGGAATAGACACGAGACAAATCGCGGGCAACGCCTTCCGTCAGCAAGAATACGCGGTAGGTGCAGGGCATTCCGCTCGCCACCGCCATCTGCGATTTCTCGACGGCATCCCACGCGATCATGTCCTTGATGCGTTCGCCGTCCGATGTGGCGGGCACAAGATTGTTTCCCCAGTTGATCGCGGACGCGGCGGTGAGCGTGGAGTCATCGATGGAATACCCCTGTTGCATCTGATGCGGCTTCCAGCCGACTTTCAGCGCGGCGGCCTCGTCCTCCGCGAGACACCACGGCATGAGGTAGCCAAAGGTTCCCATGCGGTTCTCCTTCACGCGGTATCCACCGAGGTTGATCATCGCGAGGTTGAGGAAACGTCCGAGCATGGCGTTCTTCGGCTCGGAGATCTCGCCCTGCCCGCAATCGAAGCCGAGCTGGCGCGCCACGGGACCGTTCAACCAACAGTACGGGGTCCAAGCGTGGGTCGAGGCAAGCGGGCGACGGAAATCGCCTTGTTTCATCGCTTCGACAAAGGCAAGGCACAGCGGCAGGAACTCCGGCGGGCATCCCGCCATTGCGGCATTCGCCGCGATATGCCGTACCGTCACCTCGCGCTGGGCGGGGGGAATCGCCCCCAGCGACTCATCCGGAGACAGGTCGGTAGACTTGAGGAACTCCGCCACGATCTCTTCCGTTGGCGGAATGATCGGCAAACCGTCTGTCCACCCCGAATCGAGGAAGACCCGCTGGATTTCGGAAAAGGTTCCGGTAAGAAACGAGTCATCCTTTGGCCGCGTGGTATCAGGCGCGGGTCGCGAACCACCGTCTTCCCTGCCGCCCGTTTCGCCTTTCTTCTGCAATGTCCCCACGCCCGTCAGCCCCGCCTTAACTTGCGGCCAGAGAATCTTTCGCGTATTCGCCACCAGTTCGTCGCGCGTGTGGCTGGCGAATGCGCCGGGATATTCGGCGATGCGCAGGTCTTCCAGCCCCGCCGTCCGCGCCGTGTTCTTCGCCTGCCTCACAAATCCCGGTGCGGCGATCATCACGGACGGAATGCCCAATGCCTCGGCGGCGATACATGACCCCGTCTCCTTCGGCGTGCAGAGTCCGCACCCGCCGTTTCCGGAAACAACCGCGTCAACCTTGAATTCGCGCAACTTGCGCTGGAACTCCTCTTTCTCGCGACGTACCACACCGGGGCGCGGCCAAGGGCCAGCCGATCCGATCTCGCTCAACAGATAGACCTTGGCCGACGGGTATTCGGAGAGAATGAGTCGCTTTAGTTCAGGATGCGTGACATTCGCCATAAAGCTGCCGCCTACGAGCGCGATTGTCTTGCCGTCCAGAGTCCGGAGGCGCGGCGCAACATCCATTGTCTTCACGGCGGATTCGGGCACGGGCGAGAGAACGGAAAACATCGCCTCGCCGGATACAGGGACGGGACACGCGCCGTCCGAGCACACTGCCCCGGCTGCTGGCACACCTGCCGACACGACGGGGAGCATGAGCATTCCTGACAGAACGGTCACCCCAAGAGTTTTCCCGTATCGGGCAAGGAAAGCACCTCCCTCATGTTCATGTGGCGATGAACCAAAAGGTCGCTGCCAAACAAGACAAAGACGTGATTCACGAACCGGTTCCGATGGTTTTAACATGGCATTTACCTCCTTCATGAACTACTGGGGTCTGTTCATTATCGCCCAGGAGTCCTACGTACAAATTCAGTTTTTGAACCTCTGCGCCCAGCCTCAAATTCCGGTCTCAGTTTTTGCATCACAGACGGAATTGCCGTTGCCTCTTCCTCTGAAATCTCCAAGTTGCCGTCCGAATCGACTGTCCTGATTACTTTCCATGGCAACACGTACCGTTGCAATTCTTCGGCTCGCGAAAGATCGGAATCGAGCTTGGCGCGTTCGGTCGAAGAAAGTGTTCCGTTTCTGTCATGGTCGTACATCTGCCTCAGCTCAACCGCAATTGTCTTCAGTTCAACTGGTTGAACCTTGTCGAAGTCACACCATAACTTGATGCCGTCAGCACCTTTGGGTCTGTCCTCTCTTCCCGATGCGCTTCCTCCGCCGTTACGCATGGCGGGATTCGTCGCTCGTTGCGCACGGCGCATTTCGTATTCTTTGCGAATTGTATCTGTCGCGGACGAGACATTCGCCAATTCCTTATCCGTGACGTTCAGGTCTGCGTCAATGTCGATTTCGCGAATGACTCTCCATGGCAGGACATAGTGCTGAAGACGTTCTGCATCTTCCATCCTCGACAACATCTCGGTCCGCTCGTTCCAAGAAAGCATCCTGTCATGGTTGGCGTCGAACAACTCTTTTAATTCCCTCGCATACTTACGGACATGTCGTTGCTGAATTGTCGCGGGGTCTGGTCTGGAACGGCTTTCCCGCAACGGTTGCGCCATAACCAGTACCGTAAATAATGCGAACGTCATCTCAATCAATACTCGTTTCATCGTTCCTCAAGCTCCTGTTTCACGTTTTGCGATGATACTAGTAACGAATGAGAACCGTATTTATTGGGGCAAATTGTACAGCGATTTAACTTTCTACAACCACCCAACCACCTAACCACCCAACCACCCAACCAATTCACCGAACAGGCCAGTCGGATGCGTCGATGCGGAAGGCGGTCATCATGTTCCGGTCCCCCGTCGATGCGTAACTCCAGACGATTTTCTTGTCGCGTGTAATCTCGAACGCGGTTGTCCGTGAACCGTCCGGACGCCCGTTCGCGTAGGTTCCGACCACAAGGTTCCCGTTCGGAAGCTCCTGAATTCCGCACAGGTTGTCGAGTTTCAGTTCGGGGAAATCCGCGCAGGCGAACGACCAGACCGCACGGTGGTCGGGAGTGTACTCGGTAATGCCGCCCAGATGGGAAATGACCGTATTCCCGTTCTCACGGCGCAGCACGTCGAAGGTGAGCGGGGAGTGTCCGCTTTTGAGCCGCGGCGCGTACTGCTCCCACACAAGTTTCCCCTGCTGGTCGAACTCGCGCACCGCGTTCGCGCCCGAACAGCAGACAAGATACGTGCCCGCCGATGTTTTACGGATCATCCGATACCGATAGTGGAGTCCCGGCATCTTACCGTCGATGGTACGCGGATCACCCTGGAAACGGACCACGGCATTCGTCGTGCCTGCGGCTAACTCCGTGATGTACGTTGTCCCGTTCTCGGCAATCACGATGTTCCCGTTCGGCAAGATTTCAAATCCGAACAACCCGTCTTTCGGACAGGGGCTATAGACGAGTTCCCGTTTTCCCGTCGAAACCTGAATGCGCCAGAGATCATTGTTGGAAAAATAGACCCAGCCGTCCTTCAACCACGTGCGGTGAATATTCCCGCATCCTTTCTGTTCCCACAGAATCTTTCCATCCGTTCCGACAAGCGTGGCACGGGCGCTCCCCGCCACCAGCAACGGCGACGGCATTTCGCCTTGGATCGGAGACGATGCCGGATCAGCGAGAGTGCAAAACACAACGGAAAGACCGGCGAGCAACGCCGGAACAAGAATCGAACTGGATGATTTCATTTTGACCTTTCTGGTAGGTGGTAGCTAGTGGCTAGTGGGTGGTAGGTGGTTAGGTGATTGGGTGGTTAGGTGATTGGGTGGTTAGGTGGTTGGGCGTTACGGACGCAACGGGGCGCGTCCCTCCCGTTCTCTGCGCGAGACAAAAAACGCAACGTGCGCCCGTCGCCTGTCGCTGGTCGCATGTCCCCATCTTCTCAGCCTCTCAGCTTCTCAGCTGGCGCGTAGCGCCCCGCCTACTGCCTACCATCCCCTTGCGCATTGGGATTCCGGGCGTTCCAGACCGTCAACGCGCAAAGGACGGACAACACGGCCATGCCGATCCAGAACACGGAAAGGTAGTCGAGCGTGTAGCCGTTCGAGAAGGTGTGTCCCAGCAGCGTCGCCTTGCCCGTCACCGCGTCCCGTCCGACGAGGTACCCGGAGACCGCGCTCTGGACACCCGCGCCGAAGTAGTTCCCCATCCCGGCGATACCGAGCGCGGCGCCCGCCGCCACACGCGGAACGAGATCGACAGCCATCAGACCGCCGAGGAAGGTCAAGAGAATTCCCACCGCAAGACCGAAGCAGACCATCGCAAGCGCATCAATCCAAATGCACGGGAACGGCACGAGCATCATCAGCGAAAGACCGATCACGTTCAGGATACCCGCGATCAACGCAAGCTCATTGCGGCTCCCCTTGAACACCTGGTCCGAGATAATCCCCGACAAGGCGCTCGATACCGCTCCGACAATCGAGTTCAACGTAATGATTCCCGCGGCCGTCTCCGTCGCATACCCCTTCTTGACTTCGAGGAAGAAAATCCCCCAGTCGATGATCGCGTAGCGGCTCATGCAGAAGAATCCGCCCGAAAGGGCGACCATCCACACGGCCCAGTTCGTCAACGCGATCTTCTGTCCACGCCGGACATCCGACGCGTTCTTCTTGTCCACCTCGTCTTTGATCTCCCCTTCCCATTCGGCAACGGAAGGAAGTCCCTCCGACTGCGGCGAGTCGCGCATGAACAGCGAGATAAGCACCACGCCGATGAAGCCGAACGTGGCCGCGCCCCAGAATCCGCTGCGCCACGCCATGTCCGCCCCCCAGAGGCTCGCCACCTTCACCATGATCACGCTCGTCACGATGTAGGCGATCGCCTCACCGAGGTTGTTGGAACAACTCCAGATGCCGTAGAACGTGCCGCGAGAACGATTCGGCCACCACCGGGCGAGCGAGACTACGCAGCACGGGGAACCGGACGCCTGGGCGAAGCCGTTCACGAACCAGATGACCATGAGCATGGCCGCCGGCACGTGGAATCCCACGGACATCGTCGCGAGGGAGGAGATGAACAGACCGAACGCGAACATCCGCCGGATGTTCGCGCGGTCCGCGAGAAACCCGCACGTGAACTTGCCGATGGCATAGGCGATGAGCATGGCCGATCCGACGTACCCGATCTCGCGAGACGTATAGGCCCCTTGCTCGATCATCGTTTTCTTCGTCGCCGAGAAAGCGAGTCGGCAGACGTAGAAAAGCGCGTAGCCGAGCAACATGATCGAAACCTGCCGGATACGGATGAAACGGAACCGGCGTCCGATTTCTTCCGGGGAAAAGGAAACCGGACGCGCCGGTGCGGGTGAAAAGAAGCTCATCGCCGATCTCCCTCGTTAGAGACTGTGACGCCCGATCCGGTTGAGGTAAACCAGCAACTCGGCGCCGTAATCCGTCTGAAGCATCGTGGCACCCTGGCTCAGGCTCCACCCCCAGGTCAGATCGGGATTGGTGAAACCTTTCACGTCGCCGCGATTATTGTTGAGCGAGTCCCACATCGTGTTGATCCAAATCCGCGGAGCACCGGGGGCTTTGCGGACCTTCTCCAGCTGGGCGGCGCCTTCGTCTGAGTCCATGCAGACTTCGTACATGGAGGCCTTGCGCGGTTCTTCGGCAATCCACTCCGGCAGAATCTTGGCGGCGTGCTTGTGATTTTTCCAGCAGAACTGAACGACCGGCATGTAGAGCAGTTCTCCAGACTCCACGTATTTCCAGTATTCCTTGAAGAGTTCCTTCGCGCTGGCGGGGCCATGTGTGGATTTCACCAGCACGTCCTTCAACGCGCCCGCCTTCTCCACCACCTGGAGAATCTCGTAGGGATGCGCCGTGAACTTGTCGATGTTGACGAGAATCTTGCCTTTGGTGAGCGCCAACGCCTCTTCCAGCGTCAGGATGTCGTAGTCCGTTACGGACGCGCTGCTTCCCCCCTGACTGCTCTTCAGCTTGAACTGCTTGATTTCGGCGAGGGTAAGGTCTTTGACTTTGCCCTTGCCGTTGGTGGTACGGTCGAGAGAACCGTCGTGGAGCAGAATGAAATGTCCGTCTTTTGTCATCTGCGCGTCCAGTTCGACAATATCCGCACCCAGAGCGATGCAGCTCAAGATCGCATCCTTCGAGTTTTCGGGGAAGTTGCGCCAGTCGCCGCGATGCATCGCGACAAACACGTAGTCACGGTCATTGGAGAGCAACTTCGCACGGATCTTCTCGGTGCGCGTCATCGAGCAGCACTGCGCTTGCTTGCAGACTGGGGCGTGAGTCGGTGTCGTGCATCCCGCACCAAAGAAGATGACCGAGGTGACAGAGACGGCAACCGCGAACGAAGCAAGAACGGTCGCACTCGCGAAACGATGGAATAACGGTTTTGTCATGGTGATGATCCTTTCTTGCGGACCGGCGCGGCTTCCTATCATCCGCCCGTCCACGCCGAATAGTGTACCAGCTCACGCCATCCGGCGCAAGCGCGATGTTCAATCGCCTTACGGCGTAAATAGTTAAATCGCTTCGCTTGTAAATAGTTAAATGATCGCTTCGCTCCCCTTAATAAGTGAAATCGCCATGCCTTCCGAAAATTGAACCAACGGAATACACGGAAATCATAAGTTCCGTGAAATATCGATTCCGTGCGTTCCGTGTAGTCCGTGGTGAATCAGGACGCGCTGGAATTTTGCGGACTTTCACCAGTTGGGTGAATTCGTTTTCTGTCGTGACGTTGTACGTTTTTGAAGCGAAAGTCACTGGTTTCAGCCTTTTCTTGCGTACTCTGCGCCCTCAGCGGCCCAGCGTGAGAAAAGTCTCCAATTCAGAACCGACGGCGTTTCCGCCCCCTAACATCCGTTTTCCCCTTGCGGGGATTCATCGGAAATGCTAAAATATGTGGGTCAAATTTCATGCTGCTGGAAGGTTGGAAAAACGTAGTTCGGTTAGTCTGGCGACTTGCCCCTTCAACTGGACGGAAGCGTGGTTTTGCAAACTTCTCGACGATTTCTCGGAAAGGTTAACACAGATGGAATTCAATGAACTTGTAGCCGATTTCGCGGCACGGTACAATGTGGAAGGACTCGCCGCCGAAAACAGCACGGTCTCGCTGGACATCGACGGCATCGTCGTCACGCTCGTTTGCGGGGACAGCGAGCTTTTGGCGTCCGTCGAGATTGGCGAACCGCCGTCGGAAGGCAAGGCCGTCTTTGCCGACACGTTGTTGGAGGCGAACCTCGAATCGGAGGCTTTCTTCGCCAAAAGCCACGAGACCGGCCGTTATCTCATTTTGCGCCGCCTTGCGTTCGCCGGGTTAGACCCCGCCACTTTCGACACCGCGCTGGAAGCACTTGTCAACGCCGCCGAAACATGGAGAAAATTCCTTACGGATTTCCGTCCGTTCGCGGAAGATTCCAATGAAAAAGTCGATCCTCATCTTTTTTCCTCTAACGGTTTCTTACAGGTGTAACCTTTTTCCGCACTCCGTGTAAACTGGGAGGTACGACAAACGGCAACCTTACTTCGAAAGGAGAATTCATCATGGCGATCAATCTTCAGGCACTGGATATGTTCCGTACAGCTACGGACTGGACGGGAAAAGGCATCGCAAACCTCGACGGTGACGACGCGATCAAACAGAACGGCACCTACGGTGGCCCCCTCGGCGCACTGAGGCGTTCGAAAATCGAACAAGCCGCCAATAACGAAGTGCGTACCGAACTCCTCCGGGCACTCGGAACAGCCTTCGGCCTTTCCGGAATGAGCGAAGAGAACGGCAAGGTGAAGTTCTCCAAGGACTTCATGGACCGTCTGGAATCGCTCATCGGAGCGGATTTCAAGCGCGATGACTTCAAGATCGACCACGAAGGCAACGTGACTTCGGGACGCCCGCTCACCGCGCGCCGCATCAAGGCAATCCTCACCCGTGCGGAAACCGCCGCTACGGAAATGTCGGGAACCTCCCCTACCGAAAAAACCGAAAAGACCGGCAAGGCCGCGAAACTCACGAAGCTCGGTGGCGTCCGCAAGGAAAAGACCTACGGTCCCTACGCCGAAAAGCTCGCGACGATCAAGCACGAGATCGCCAAGCTAGACAAAGGTGACGATAGTCACGTGTTCTCGTTTTTCAACCGCGTCGGCAAGACACTCGGCTTCCTCTACGACGAGTTGGACGTGGATCGCGTGAACGATGAGGCTCCCGATCCTTCCGCGTTGCGTAACGATCAGGAGTACGAATGGAAGAAGGAGCTTGGAGAACTCAATGAAGGGGAGAAACCCAGCTTCGAGTATTTCGATGACAAGCAGGGCAAGTACGTCAAATTCGAAAGCTCGTACAGCTACCAGAACGGACTCCTCTGGAACAAAGTCGGCGGCGGATTGCTGCACCTCGAACGCTCCAGCTTCCGGACAAACGAGTCTGATGATATCGCGCCGTTGCGCAAGTACATCGTCGATAATCTGCGCCTCTTCGTGATGAAATCGATCGACGTCTATTTCGCGGCGAAGGAAGCCGGAAAGTTGGATCTTTTCTTCGAACACCTCCGGGAGCCGGGCGCCTGTCTGGAAGACCAGTGCCTGCACTTGGTCGAGTTCGAGGCAAAGCACCTGTCCGATGGACTTCAAGGTCTCTCCTCAAGTGAAGTGGATGAGCTGGAGCGCATCGCGAAGCAAGATCCTGCCAAACTCGCTACGCCTGACGTGGACCGCCAGATCGGCGACATCTACGACGAAATCGGGAACGAGCAGTGGTTCCTCGACAAGGAGGAATTCGATGACGACATCGCCAAGATCCTCATCGAGCGTCTCCAGGGCAAGACATGCGCGATCACGAAGTACAACACGAGCACCCACAAGTTCGAGCCACTGCTCGAAAAGGGAAAGCCTGTTGTGCGGCCACTCACCGCCGAAGACATCCGCACATTCGGGGCCCTAATCTTCAAGGAAACCTTCATGTAACTCACGCGGAGAACGGGAGAGACAATGGACCATACGGGGAGGGAGCGCGATGCGTTTCCTCCCCGTATGGTTCAAGCGCTTCGCGAGGTTATAGTAAATGGTTAAATCGCCTTCCGGCTTTAAATGGTTAAATGGTCGCTTCGCTCCCCGTAAAAGGTTCAATCGCTTCGCTTTAAAAAGTTAAATTGCCGCACCGCCGAAAAGCGACAAAAGTATCGCTTCTCGCAAAGCCGACGGCGAGGGCGCCATCGCTACGCAGCGGACGCAAACGCCGCCTTTCGTGTCTTTTCGTGTCCCGCGCCAGCGGGTTTTCGTGTCCTGACGCGATCCGAAGGATGGCGGGAGGTGGGGACGGCGGGTGAAGGGCGCTCAGCAGGCTTCGAGTCCGTCCTCACCTCCACTATCAGCGAATGGAGATGGTGAGGCCGTTCGGCTGATAGAGACCGTCGCTCTTCTTGATCAGGTTCACCGTGCCATTCACATTCGATCCGATGAACTTGAGCGTGTCGAGGTTCTCGGGCACGGTCTCCGCATCCCATGAAATCAGCGGTATGCGGGCCGGGATCTCGCGGCTGCCCCAGTTGACAGAGATGATCGCATTGTCGGCAAAGGTCACGTTCTTCGCGGCGGCCACGCAGTCCGCCCCGATGAGCGACTGGCACGGCATCGGCGTCGTGCGTCCAGTAAGATCGATCGTCGCGCCATCCTGCAGCTCAAGTCCGTGGAAGTAGTCTGTGTTCGGCGTGAACGTGCCGTACACCTCCAGCTTGCCGCCATAGGTCGCGTCGTTGTCCTCCACCGCCGCGTCCGAAACGTAGCCGCCGAGCTTGATGACGCGTCCATTATCGACGCGCAGTTGAGCCCCGTCCGTCACAATCATGTTCACCTTCTGAAGATCGGAGTCATTGCCGATGAACTCGATGATACGGGGGCCATGAAGCTCAACCGTACCGGGCGAAACCGCATCGACGCCACGGAAATAGAACGCCGTAGGCGTCTTGATCGTCAGCTTGTTCCTGTCAAGATCGAGACGGGAATTCCAAACGTTGTTGGTCTTTTGCGAGAAGGCGTACCTGCCGCCGATGACCAGCGACGAGTCCGCCGTGAGCGTGAGGTCGCCAATGCAGCTGTTGTTGTAAACCGTTCCCTGATCCACGGAGTTTGTGATCATACCGCCGGCGAGCTTGAACGAGTAGTTGTTAAGATTCAGTTTGCCGTTGATGTCAAACGTGCCGTTTGTCATGATGACAAACGCGCTGGAATCCGCGCCGAACGGCTTGTACGATCCCTGCTGACCGCAAACGACACGCCCTTCAGACACTTCTGTGCCACCGGTGTAGGTATGTCCAGCCTGCGCCGCGACAAACGTTCCGGCACCTTGCTTGACGACCTTTATGTTTCCCGTAAAGGAGACCGTGTCGTTGACGAAATAGGTCTCGGCGCCAATTCCATTCCCATGCGCCGTAAACGCGGTCTTGGAGGCGCTGAGGTAGAACTTTCCGCCCACCCTGTCGTACATTCCGTATCTGTTGTCGCAACTGCGCGCGGGAACCATGTCGAGCTTGAGCGCATTGTTGCTGTCGTAAACCTTAAAGTAGTAGCACTTGCCTTTGGAGAAATTGTTGGTCGCACCGCCAGAGTTATAACCGGTGGCGAAGAGCTGGAACGGGACTTGCGGCGCGAAGGAAGTGGAGGAAACCGTCCCAAATTGTTCGCCGTTGACGCTGAAGCTGCGGTTCCCCCCGTCGGCGACAATGACATAATCCGTATTTGGCAACACCTCGTGAGCTTTGAAGGATCCCTGCTTGCTGCCGTGGTCGAACCGGAAATACCGGTATGAGACGGTATCCGAACTGTTCAGCACGAGAACGGTTCCGAAATAGGTGCCGGACGTCGTCCGCGAACAGAAAAGGAACTGGTTGGCTCCGACGGTCGTGAAGTTAAACTTCATCTCGACGCGGTCGTCCCAGGCGGGCGTATAATCGGTCTGGATGAATTCAGACCCCTTAGGCTGGATGTATTCAAGCTCCTGGTAGGTGGGTACCACGTTGATTCTCAGTTCCGCCGGATCACCCGAAGCGGAGTTTGTAATCTTGGTGGTTCCAACCGTAAACAAACTCGTGTTCTCATTCTTATAGAACTTCCCTTTGATACGGTCATAGACGCCCACCATTCCGTCGCTCTGCCGGATCACTGGGACGAGATGCGCAACAAGCGTTCCGCCTCGCATCACCTTGAAGTAATAGAACCGGAGATCGGCGTAGTTGTTCCAGCTATCCATTTTCCCGTTGTTGATCGAAAATGAGGCGAACAGTACGAGGTTCGTCGGCGGCGCGTAGGAGTTCGCATCCGACATAGTACCTGCCGCCTCGCCGTTCACGGTACACACGCCAGTCGAATAATCGGCAACGATGTCGTAATAAACATTATCAGCTGCCGCATGCTGCGTTCCTATCATCGCCGACGAAGAATTACGGTCAAACCGGAAATTTCGGTTGTAACGCAATCCCGTAAACGTTTTCCCCGTGCTTTTCGTGCTGATTCTGTCGCACCAGAGCATCTGGGTAGCCGCGCTGCCGGAATGGAACTTCACGCCCATGTAAACCACGTCTGAGTCCTCCGGCTGGAAGTCCGTCAATATCCGCTGGTTGCCGCTCGTATCGAGGAACTCGAGGTCGCTGTAGCCGGCGACCATGCCCACCTCGTTGGTGATGCAGTACGCGGAGAGGCCGGCCACGGTCAGGTTATGGCCGTTGAGGTCGATCGTCGGGGAATTCTCGAACAGGATCGTACCGTCATTCGTCCAATCCTCGTCCTGCGTCAGCGTGTAGTTCGTTTGAATCGTACGTCCATGCGCCACAAGAGAGGCAACAAGCACGCAGAGGATGACCGCCGAGAGTTTACCCATTTTCAGATTCATCTTTCACCTTTCGTTTCTTGTAATTGTTCACTTGTCTCGCAACGTCCACAGGAGCGGTGACATACCGAATTGAAAGTAGTGTAGCAAACCGAACATGTCACGAACAAGAAAAAAATAATCCGAAACGAATAGAAAGTTAAAACACCTTACGGCTTGAAAAAAATTCAATCGCTTCGCTTGTAAATAGTTCAATGGTTAAATTGACGAGCCACCGAAAAGCGACAAGAGTGTCGCCTCTCCGAAAGCCGACGGCGAGGGCGCCGTCGCTACGCAGCTGGCGCGAAGCGTCCTCCACGGCAGATTCCGTGTATTCCGTGTGTTTCGTGGTTTTTCAAACCCAACAGAGGAATTTAACTTTTCTCCCCCGCCAGCCCGCTCCTACGGGCGACGATGTAGGTGCAGACGTTGTCACCTGTGACATTGCAACTGGTCTCGAACATATCGAGAATCGGATTGATGCCGAGCGCCAAGGCGACAACGACCGCCACCTGATCGGGCGGCAGCCCCATGTTCTCCAGCACCATGAACAGCAGGAAGACCGAACCGCCGGGAATCCCGCCCGCGCCGATGGACGCGAAGAGGATCGAGAGGCACAGGGCGGCGATCTGGAGGATCGTCAAATCGTGGCCGAACATATTGGCGGCGAGGATCACGAAGACGGGCAGATGCACACACACGCCGTCCATGTTGACCGTCGCCCCCATCGGCAACGAGAAACTGGAAAGCGTGCGATCGACACCCAGCTCGTCCATCGTGCGGAAGGAGACCGGCAAGGTTGCCGCTGACGAGCGCGTCACGAACGCCGTCAGAATCGCCGAACGCAAGCGGTACAAGACGCGGAAGGGATTCTCGCGACAGAACAACGCAATGGAAAGCGGGTACACAACCAAAATCATCGCCAGCACACCGATCACCACACAACAGGTAATCTGCAGGTACGGCCCGAACAACAGCGTGCCGTTCGTCGCGAAGTTGGAGACGGAGAGAGCGAACACGCCGATAGGAAAATAGTGGACAACCCAATCAATCAATTTGAACGAAACGCGCTGCGCCCCGTCCACCGCCTTCAGCAGCGTCTGGACGGACCGGGAGATTTCCCCGGTCTCCGGTACCGCGTCGAGAATACTACGCGCCGCCAGGCCAAACGCGATCGCGAAGACAATGACGGGCAGAAACTGCCCGTTCGACAACGCGGCAAACGGATTCTGGAAGAGTCCCGTCAGGAAATCGGCGAAAGAAGCCGATGCGGCAGCCCCCGCCATCGACTTGACACCGGCGAGATGACCGGACGCGAGCGACTCCGCCCCCGCCAGTTTCGGGTTCAGGAGATAGGCCAGCACCACGCCGAAAACCGTCGCGAACAGAGAAGTCGCCGTGTACCAAAGGAGCACCAGACCGCCGACCCGCCCTGACTTCCGCAAGGGCAGAGAGGCCGCGCCGTAGATCAAGGAGAAAAGGATGATCGGATAGACCACCGCTTTCAGCATCGCCACCAGAATCGCCCCGAACGGCGCGACGTAAACCAGGATCGACTTGGTCGTCTCCGACGCACAATACTTTGAGAGAATCAAACCGCATATCGTACCGGTCAAGAATCCGATCAGGATCCGGGCGACCAGGGGAATTTTCGGAAAACGCATCACAACTCCTTTTCTGCCAAACACACGGCACCGACGCGCGGAGACGCGTGTCATTCACGACATCCCCGCGCGGCATCGCCGCAAAAAGGCATCAGTATAATACACGAACCGTCCGCTTGCAAGACAAACTGGGGGGGCGCTTCGCGCCAGCTGAGAGGCTGAGAAGCGTCGAAGCTGAAAGAGGACAGTAGTTATCATCGAGAGCTATCGAGTGCAATCGACAGCAATCGGCAAACTACCACCCACCAGCTACCACCCAACACCTACCAGCTACCAGCCGCCGACCTCTCCGCCTCACGGGCGGATTTCGCATTTTTCACCGGGCACCGGATCATGCGCGTTCGCGACGCCGTGCGCCTTCACGAGTTCGCACATCGCATCGACCTTTTCGGGCTCGCCGTGAACGGCGAACACCTGTTTCGCGTTTCCTTTCACCTGGTCGAACCAGCCCATCAGCGCTTTCCTGTCCGCATGGGCGGACAACGCATTGATGGTGTGTACGCGAGCGCCGAGCTTGTACTCGTCGCCGAGGATCTTGACGGTCTTGGCGTGTTCGACAAGCTGTCGTCCCAGCGTGCCTTCCGCCTGGAATCCGACGATCAGGATGACGTTACGCGGATCTTGAACCGTGCCTTGCAAATGGTGAAGAACGCGACCGCCCTCGCACATTCCCGAAGCGGCGATAATCACCATCGGCCCCGCTTCCTGGTCAATCTTCATCGACTCCGCCGGAGACTCGATGAAGCGCAATCCGGGCACGAGCATCGGGTCGATCCCTGAACGGAGGATATCGCAGGCGTCGTCGTCATAGCATTCGCGGTGATGTTTGTAAACCTGCGTCGCCTTCAAGGAAAGCGGGCTATCGACATAGATCGGAATGCGGGGCAACCTCCCCTGCTCTTCCAGCCGGTTCAGGTAATACAGAATCTGCTGCGTACGCCCAACGCTGAACGCGGGGATGATGAGTTTCGACCGTAACTGGATGATGTCATCCATGAACGCCTTGAGACGCCCCTTGACATCCTCCGACGTCGGGTGGTCGCGGTCGGCGTAGGTGCTTTCAATCAGGATCGCGTCCGCCCCCTGCGGCGACTCCGGGTCCCGGAGAATCGGTTGGTTGGGCTGCCCCAGATCTCCTGAAAACAGCAACCGTTTGGAACGCCCCCCCGCCCCGTCCGGCTTGACATCGAGCTGCACCATCGCGGAGCCAAGGATATGCCCAGCGCAGTGGAAGGTGAAGGAGACACCGTTCCCCAAGTCCACCTGCCGCTTCAGCAGCTCGGGTTGGAAACAGCGCATGATTCTCTCCACGTCCTCCTCTTCATACAGTGGCTCGAAAAGATTCTTGCCCTGCTTCTTGCGCTTCTCGTTCACGATCTCTAAATCGCGGCTTTGCAGGTAGAGCGAGTCGCGCAACATGATCTCGCACAGATCCTTCGTCGCGGGAGTGCAATACACCTTGCCGCGAAAATTCCGCCGCGCCAGCTGCGGGAGGTTACCGCTGTGGTCAACATGCGCATGGGAAAGAATCACCGCATCGATCGTGGCGGGATCAATCGGAAGATTGCGGTTTTTCTCAAACGCCTCCTTGCGGTGCCCCTGGTAGAGACCGCATTCCAACAAAATCCGCTTGCCGTTCGCCTCTACCAAGTGGAGTGAACCGGTCGTTGTCTGTGCCGCGCCAAAAAAAGTAATCTTCATCCTAATTCCTCCGTTGAACAATTTGAAAACCACGGAATACACGGATCTCACGGAATGAGCTGGGGTAGAAACGCTTCTGATCCGTGTCGCTCGTGTTGAAAAATGACTTCAGGACGATGAACTCCAGATTCATCTCTCCAAAATCCTCTCTCGTGACCAATCCTTTTCCAAGCCGATTCCGTATCGAAACAGTTCTCTTCCGCCCAGTGTCCCCGCTATCGAAGCATGATCAGAAAACCTTTCCGATACCCGTAACGCAGGAACTGTTCCGGTTCGAGGGCGGCATCCGTGATACGCCAGGAGTCGAGCAGACCGGTAAAGCCTTCGGCTCCGCTTTGTCCGCCACCGAGGGCGAACCAGTGGCTACCGTGTCCGCCGGTCGGGAAATACGCATTCGCCACGATTCCCGACGGCAACCCGTCCACATACAGGCTCCAGCACCCAGTCTCCCCGTAGAACGGCGTATAGACGAGCGCGAGATGATGCCAGCCACCTGCGAGTTCGGAGAGATCGCACGGGAATGTCGCGTTGACGAAATCGAGCGTGGTCTGACGCTCCGTCCGCCCCGAGATCGCGAACCGTGCCGTACCGCCCGCATCCGTCTCAATGCCGAACCGCCAGCCGTACTTCTGCGCGGACTCGAACCGGGTGCCGCACAACATGGCGAACCCGGCGGTCTCGGAAGGCGTCCAGTTCATCCACCCCTCTACGGTAAAGGGGGCCAGCACCTCAATATGCTTGCCGAGGTTCTGGATGTACAGTGCGCCCGAACCATCGTAACTCGCGGAACCGACATTGGACGCGCTGTCCCCGTCAAAGCCGTCGGTCGAGTCGGGATTGGGGATGCGGCGGATCGACTGCGCCGCGCTGGCCGTCGGCGCGGTTCCCCACGTGCGGAATCCGTAGCGGGATTCCACCTGACTGCCGGTGTCGAGCGTCCCGTCCGAAAGGCGATCGAGTTTCCAGTACGCGACCGTATCCCGCGAGGTCCCCGCACCGCTTTCGGGAACGTGATTCAAAAACTCCTCAGGCGAAAGCACACGGTTGGAAAGGCGCACATGGCTAATCTGCCCGTCAAAGGAATTGGATGACCAGGCACGACCTCCAATCAACATCTGGTCCGGAGTGATATTCGGAGTCCGGGTCTCGTTTTCCAATGTGCCGCGCGAAACTCCGTCCACAAAGAGTTCCCAAGTCCCGTTTCCAGCCGTCGTATCGTAGGTGAGGGCGAGATGCCGCCAGACGCCGCTGGCCTGAGCATCCGCCGAGGTCGATTGCGGGAAGACCATATCGTACATGCCGACACCAGTGCCGCCAGCAAACAAGACATATCCGTGCGGGCGAAGCGTGAAGTTGATTTTCATCGCTCGATTGGCAACACCGGTAGTGAGATCTGCAACACTTGTCCCAAACAGCAGCTGCCAGCCTGACGTGACAGAAGCGTTCAACTTGAACCATCCCTCGAAGGTGAACGGATGGCGACCGTCGAGCAAAGTTTTCAAACTGCTTTTGCGCGATGCCAGATACGCCCAACTGCCGAACGCGATACTGCCGACACTCGTAGCAGGGTCACCGCAAAACCCCGGAGTTGCATCGGGATTTGGCATCGCGCCGGGATTCTCCGTGCTTCCCGTCACGCGGTTCTTCGCGTCGTAGGGCTCGCCGAAGTCGTAATTGCCGCAGAGATCACCGCAGTCCAAATAGAGGCCGTCATCGGAATTGAGCGGCCAGAGGGCGAGCGTGGTGGAGGAAGACTCCGTGCCGTTGAGGAACTGCGCCGGCTCCAGCGCGGAAAGGCTGACGCGGACGCAGTCGAAACAGCCGGCGAAATTCAGCGCGTTGTTGTGCCGTCCGCCGAGGTAGAAAAGCTGGGACTGCGTGGTGCCGATCATCGTATGGGAGTTTGTCGCCGCGCCGGCAAGTGAACCGTCGATATAAAACCGCCAAACGCCCTGTGCGTCATCTCCGTCGTCGTGCCGGAACGTGAGCGCGATGTGCATCCATTCGCCGTGATACGCCGCGCTGGGGGAAAGCCTGGATGAACAAAGATTCTTCCTCTCTCCAGTGCCGCCGTCCTCCTCCGCGAAGAGGGAGAAATAACGGAGGTCTGAGGAAGTTTCCTTGCGTAGCTCCAATGCCCATCCGTACGCATTGCCACGCGTGTTCCACACATACTGTACCTCGGAGTAGTCGTACACGTCTCGTTTCGGCAGAATCCACCCTTCCACGGTAAAGTCGTTCGTCAGTTCGAGATGCGGTCCCATCGCCTCCGCGACGAGCCGTTCGCCCTGTCCCTCGTTGAGGTAAGAGCCACGATTGCCGGACGGCAGATTGACGGTCGTATTGGGCGGCTGTCCCTCGAAGGCACAACGAAGGCTGGCTAGGCGCGTCTCCTGTTCCAACGTAGGGTATATCGCCGAATAGCCCAAGTGATAACCGCCCACCGAATCGTGTCCATTCAGCTCGCCGGTTTCATTGTCGTAGCCGAGTTTCCAGTAGGCAACTGTCGAAGGGGTTGACGGCTGTATCCCGTCGCCCGCCGCGCAGAGAAACTCCTCAGGCTGAAGGACACGGTTGGAGAGACGGAAATAATCGAACTTCTGCGCGGCATTGTTGCCCGCGTTCCGTCCACCGATGGAAACGCGATGATTCCCCAACCTGAAATTCCCAGAGGTGACGGCGGTTCCGCTGGTAATCGCACCGTGGGAAATCCCGTCCATGAAGACCTCATACCGGTTCCGTCCGTCGCCGCCGGTAGGGTCGTGCGTGAGCGCGACATGATGCCACCCGTTCGTCGCATCCGGTGCGACCTCTACGGGAAACTGTAGATCGTTAATATACTTCTGCTCATACAAAACCCATTTCACCTTGCCGCTGCTATTCCGCAACGAGAGAATCAGACGGTCACCTGCATTGGTGCCGTTCTCCTGCGTATCGAAAAAGACAAACCACGTACCCCCCGGATTCTCCGTACGCCACCACCACCCTTCCAAGGTAAAGGGGGTTCCCTGGTTCAGCGTGGCGCCGATCGTTGAGGAGACGAGAAACGTGCCGCTGTTCAGGTGGATCGCCCCCTCGTTCTCGATCGTGTCGAGAAATCCGGCGGAGGTGTCTGGATTCGACGGGCCGCCCGAGGAAGCCGTGACGCCACTCCAGGAAACCTGTTTACCGCTGGCGAAGGACAAATCATCCGCAGGATTGACCAGGCTACGGAGGTTTGCCCCGGTCAGGGCAGACCAGTCGAGCTTCCACAACGCGACCGTAGAAGGTTCCTCCGCCCAGACATTCGCAGACCCAATGCATCCGACAAAGCAGACAGCCAACCAGGTTAGGCAAAAAACACGCCGAACGCGTAATACTGGATTCCACACAAAGCAGTTCATTTCCATCGTTATCTCCTACCCGACCTACAATGTGGATTCATCATAGCATTTTCTAGCGTCAGGTACAAGTTTGAACTGAAAAGTATTTGGGAGTGAAAAGTTCCGCTTGGAAAAGTTAAACCCGGATTCCCCGTTTTGGTTCTCACGCAGAGGTGCGGAAAACGCGCGTCCTCACGCGCCGTCTTATCGGCGGTCGGGAACGACCGCCCTCCCAAGCGATACCGGGAGACAAGCTTTGTCCTGTTCGTACCCGCGAGGGTTTTGCAATCGTCCCTTCCGATTCCGCCTTTGTCTCTTTGGGTTCTTTGTGGCTCAAACCAAATCTCAACAGGGGAATTTCTATGAGAGGCTTAGGATAATACAGACCGCCAAGAACTCCTATAACTCCAAGACTCCCAGCAACGGAAGCAACAATAGAGATTCCGAATTGTGTTCGCGCCGGGTGCTTCGGAGTTGAGGAGATAAGTCCCCCCCAAAAAAACTCTCGTCAACGAAAGATACGTTGCCTTGCTGCATGGTTGGCATTTGTGATTTGTGAACAATGAAGAAATAGGAAAGTTCTGAACAGAACATTCGGAGAAACGACACTCTCGCTTCACGGAGGAACTGAACGAAGCGGCGCTTCCCCGATTCGTCGGCATCTCGACCCCTTCTCCGAGGCTCCGCATCTCTGCGTGAGAAAAAACCGCGCGACTTGCGGCAGCAGTCCCAGTTGTCCCATTCGTCCCGGTTGTCCCATCTCGCACAGCTCTGCGTGAGGCAAGACAAAACTTATCCTCTATTTACATTCACGCATGCATTCCCGCGTGAGCGCGGGCGGCGGCTAAACTTCTTTTACCCTTCCCCGCCTAAATCAGTCCGGAGTGGCGAAGGATTGCCTGGATGCGCGGGGCACGGCCACGGAAGAGTTTGAAAACTCGTTCCGGATCAACTCCGCCGCCCAGCGCGAGAATCGTTTCGCGATAGCGGCGACCGATTGCCCGGACGGCATCCTCATCGTCCAGCCCCGCCTCTTCAAATGCAGCAAAGGCATCAGCGGAAATGACTTCGGACCATTTGTAGCTGTAGTATCCGGCGGCGTATCCGCCCCCGAAGATATGGCTGAAGCTGTTCAGGAAACGGTCTTCCGGAATCGTGGGAATCGTCGAATACTTCGCGTCGTCCGCCTCTTTCACGGCGTTCGCGTCCTTCCATTCGGGACGCGGATAGCGCGCGTAGAGATCCATATCCACAGCGGCGAAATTCAGCTGGCGCATCATCGCAGTTGCGGCGCGATAGTTTTTCGCGGCCCACAACTTGTCGAAGAGTTCATCCGGCAACGGTTCCCCCGTCTCCACATGCGCACTCAGCCCCTGAAGCGTGGCACGGTCGTAACACCAGTTCTCCATGAACTGCGAGGCGACCTCCACCGCGTCCCACTCGATTCCGTTGAGACCGGAGGCCGAAGGGATCTCTTCCGTAGTCAGCATGTGCTGAAGGCCATGCCCGAACTCATGGAAAAGCGTCTCCACTTCGCTGAACCGCATCCGCGCGGGCTTGTCCCCTACCGGTACGCTCTGGTTGCAGACGAGTACCGCCATCGGCAGGACGAGTGTTCCGTCGGGACGGCGGTCACGCGTACGGAACTCGTTCATCCACGCGCCCCCGCTCTTCGTCTCGGGACGGCTGTAGGGATCGAGGTAGAAACAGGCGATCGGCGACTTTTCAGCCCCCGCGTCATACACCTCGAAAAAGCGGACATCAGGATGCCAGACGGGCACCATCCCCGTTTTCTCGGTGATGTGGATTCCGAAGAGCCGTTCCGACAGGGAAAAAAGTCCGGCAAGAACCTTCGGCAGCTGGAAGTACTTGGACAGTTCCTCGTCATTGTAGTCGTACTTCGCCTCGCGCTGGCGTTCCACCCAGAACGCGATGTTCCACGGGGTGAGCGGCAACTCCTGCGCCAAGTCCCCCGACTTCTCGACAAACTCGCGCAGGGTTTCGGCTTCCCGTTTCGCCATATCCCGCGACGCATCCGCCAACTGCGAGATCAGCTTATCTACTTCGGAAACCGTCTTCGCCATCTTGGAGGAAAGGTTCAGCGCGGCGTAATTTGGATAACCGAGCAATGCCGCCTTCTCGCGGCACAACGCCAAGATCTCTTCGATGAGCGGCGTGTTGTCCTGTTCCCCGGACGAGGCGCGCGTCACATAAGCCCGATACACCTGCTCGCGGGCAGAGGCGTTGCGACTGTACTTCATGAACGGAGAATACACCGCAAAATCAAGCGTGATCTTCCACGGCCCTTCCTCTGTGGTGCCGCCCGCAGCCTGCGCGGCTACGGCAAGCAGGGACTCCGGCAAGCCATCCACCTCTTCGCGCCGAGTCAAGGTAAGGGAGAAAGCCTTGGTCGAATCCAGCAGATGGTTCCGGAAATAGGTAGAAAGTTTTGCCAGCCGCCGGGCGATCTCGTTAAAGCGGTTTTTGGCCTCGCCTTCCAGCGCGACACCGGTGTGCTCGGCATCCTGAATCGACTTGGCGAGAAGGCGACGCTGGACAGCGGTCAACGTGTGCAGCAGATTCTCGTCGCGATCGCGCAACGCGCAGAACGCCCGGTAAAAAACGGGGCTTTGGTTCACGCGGAGAAAGAGTTCGACCACGGCCGGGAGATGCTTTTCCTGCACCGCGCGCCAGGCGTCCGAATTCATGACCGAAAGCAGATGCCCGACCATTCCCCACGCATCGCCCAACGGATAGAGCGTGTCGTAGAGCGGCCGCATAAGCCCATCCCACGTGGGTTTCGCATCGGTTTCCAGCCAGTCGATCGCCGCCTCTGTCTCAGGGAGCAATTTCTGCAACGCCTCGTCCGCGGCCTCAGGCGTCATTTCCGTGAAATCGGGGTAATACGGAATGTCCAAAAAAGGATTCATGGTTTCGCTCTTTTCCTTTCGTGCCTGACGGCAAGGATCACTCTTCCTGCTTTCGTTTCTGCATGAACTTCGTCACAGCCTCCGCCTCCCGTTTCTTTCCGAGAGCGGACAGAACGGTTCGGATGTGGTCATAGATCTCGTCATCGGAAGTGTTCTCCGCAGCGAGGAGCAGCATCTGGAGCGCCTGATAGGGACGGCCGGACTGGAAGAGCACCCATCCCTTCGTATCCAGATACTCCCCGCGTTTCGGATCGACGGCAAGCGCCTGATTGACCAAGCGGTTCGCCTCCTCCAAGTTTTCTTTCCGCAACGCCCAGCTGTACGCCAGATAGTTCTTGAAGGAAGGTTCGTCAGGATGGATCCGAATCGCCTCCCGGACAAGCCGTTCCGTCTCCTTCCAGCTGTACGCCTCCAGATGCTGCGGACGGTAGGCGGGAAGGTCGTGAAGTCCGTTTGCCTGATGTTGCTTCTCCAGCTCGGACAGGTACTCGTACGTGGCGATATGCCAGTTGTAGAAATCCACCGGCAATGCCACACGGTTCTCCGAACACCGCGTGTAATGGCGGCGCAGAAGCGGCAGCGACTCCAAGAAGTGATTGATCCCGTCCTTTGTCACCGGCTCATCCGAAACGAGCCTGATCCGCTGAAGCGCGGCGATGTACAAGAGCAGATCCTCGTCCTTCACGTAGGCCCGCTGCGCCTTGATGCGGAGATCCGAGAACCGTTTGTCGGAAAAAGGCAGGAGTTCGGCGGCCATGTGAATCGCGGCGAATTTGTCCGGTTCGTTCCGATAGGTTTCCAGATACACGCGCATCGCCTCGTTCGTGCGCCCCGCCGCGGTCAGGCACTTGCCTTCGAGCAAACCGACGGTGGAGCGAAGATTGCTTTCGGGATCGAGGGAAAGCAGATAGCGGCGCGCGAGTTGCAGATAGGGAATCGCGCGCACCGGCTCGTTCAACTCGTTGTAAAGCGCGTAACCCTTCTCCAAGGGAAGACGTTGCGCCTCTTCATCGTGGTAGCGCGACCATTCGTCGCGGATGGTGCGAAGCGCGGCGGAGTCGTCGTTGGACAACAGTTGCAGCCGCACCAGCTCAGCCGTCATCGTACGGTTGGTCGGCGACAACTCGAAGGCGCGCCTGCAATGGGAAATCGCCTCCGGGTACATCCCCGCAGAGGCGGCGAAGTAGGTCGCCATCCGCTGCATTTCCTCGTCGTCAGGGGAAAACGAAAGGAAACGGGAGACCGCCTGATACCCGTTGGTGTACAGGTGCGTGTTCTCCAGCCCCGCGATGAAAGCAAGCAGCAGATCGCGGTTCTGCGGAAGCATATCGCACGCACGCGCAAAAAGATTCAAGTAGTAAACGGTGCGGTTGACATCGTTGCTCCCCTTCTTTGCCTCGTCCGCATACAAATGCAACAATCCCTGCGAAAGCAGCGACAAGGCTTTCACCTCCTTCTTCTCCTCCTCATCCAGCGAGAAGCCGGCGGAAGGAGAAGAGGAGAAGACCGCGCATCCGGAAAGGAGCGCGGTCTCCAAGGCAAAGACCAGAACAAAACACAGTCCGACCACGCACCTGAGCGAACCGAATCGGAAGAGTTTCATCCCAGACGCCTTACTTATTCTTGTGACGCATTGCCTTCAGGCGTTTGCGGTACTTGTGCTTCGCCATCTTGGCACGGCGTTTCTTCTTAATCGAACCCACGTTTTTTCTCCTCAGTAACCCGGTCTCCGAAAGGAGTCCGGAAGTGTTTTGTCCCTAAAAGATCACCTTGTTCAGCGGCAACTCGATGATGCCGGTAGCCCCCGCCTTGCGGAGCGGCAGCACGATATCGCGAACAACACGCTCTTCCACCACAGCCTCCACCGCAAACCAGTCCGCGTCCTTCAGCTTGTTGACCGTAGGCGCGTGCAACGCCGGCAAGACCGCCGTCACGGCTTCCAGTTTGTCGGAGGGGCAATTCAGTTTGACCAGCACGCGCGATTCGGCAGACAACGCGCCCTGCAACAGCAGGGCGACCTGCTCGATCTTCTCGTGCTTCGCCGGATCGTCCCAAGACTTCTTGTTGGCGATCAGGCGTGTCGTCGAAGTCAAAATCTCGGCCAAAACGCGCAGGTGGTTCGCGCGGAGCGAAGAGCCGGTCTCCGTCAGATCGACGATCGCATCGACCAGCTCGGGGGCCTTGACTTCCGTCGCGCCCCAGGAGAACTCGACCTCCGCGTTGACGTTGTTCTTCGCGAGGAACCGCTTGGTCAGCCCGACGGCCTCCGTCGCAATCCGCTTCCCTTCCAGATCCTTCACCTCGCGGAACGGGGAATCTTCCGGCACCGCCAGCACCCAACGCACGGGGCGGGAGGTCGCCTTGGAGTAGCACAGCTCGGCGACCTCCACCACATCGGACCCGTTCTCGTAGATCCAGTCATATCCCGTGATGCCGGCGTCCAGCAACCCCAGCTCCACATAACGGGAGATCTCCTGCGGACGGATCAGGCGGCATTCCAGCTGCGGATCGTCCACGCGGGGGGTGTAGGAACGGTCTCCCGCCTTAATCGAAAATCCGGCCTTCTCCATCAACTTGAAGGTGGATTCCTGCAAGCTGCCCTTCGGCAAACCTAAAACCAACTTGAACTCCATAACATCCCTTTGTTTGTACCTGAGACGGTTTTCAGAATACCCGATTCTCTCGGAAAAATCAAGTTGAATGCGCTACACGTGAACGCGGTCGTTATACTCGCCCGTCCGCGTGTCGATGCGGATCACGTCGCCCTCGTTGATGAACAGGGGCACGGCAAGCTGGTAGCCTCCCTCGACCGTCGCCGGCTTCGTCACTTTCCCCGCAGCCGTGTTGCCCTTCGCGCCGACCTCGCAAGCGATCACCTTGCGCTCAACCAGATACGGCAGCTCGATTTCGATCACCTGCCCGTTGTACAGGAGCGCATCCACCTGCATGTTGTCAGTCAGGAAGAACTTGTTGTCCCCCAGCACCTCGGCGTCCACGCGATACTCCTCATAGTCGCTGTTGACGAAGATGTAGGTTCCCTGATCCTCGTAGGAATACTCCAGCTTCTGCTCGGAAAGTTCCGGCTTGTCGAACTTGTCGTTCGACCGATAGCTGCGGCTCATCGTGGAACCCGTCAGCATGTTCTTCAGCTTGCAGTTGTAGATCGCCTGCCCCTTCCCCGGCTTACTGAAATCGAATTCCGTAATGACCCAAGGCTGCCCTTCGATCTCGATCTTCAACCCCTTGCGCAAATCAGATGATGTGTACATGAAACTACCTCTTACCTCAAGAAAAAGGGTATTTTACAGATTTCACGCCCGCTTGTCAATCCGCAATCGAAACCGATCGCGATTCGCCCCCCCCCCGCTCTGTACGCTCGCAGCGAGAGGGTCGCGCAATCGTCCATCCCCCGCGCCCATGCGGGAACGGAGAATGAGGATACGCATTTCCTTTGCCTCACGAAGCCCTCCCTGGCGGCTAGCAACGCAGTTCTAAGCGGGACATTCAGGGAAGCGACAAGAGTGTCGCTTCCCCGATTTGGCGCCCTACTTTTCTCTGCCTTCTTCGCGCCTTTGCGTGTCGTGTACATTCCCGTATGGCATGGACAACGGATTATGCTACAAACAGGAGCGATGCCGTCGCCAACGCAGAATACGCCATCAAGAGAAAGCCGATGCTCCATCTCGCACTCTTGTTTTTCGCCGAGAACCACTTGCGAAACATCCAAACCAATGCAGCATAGATCAGCACGCTTGCAAATAACAGCAATCGCGCAACCGGCGTGCCACCCTCAACCCGCAACAAGTACGATACCAGCGCGGAGATTCCCAACGGACCGATTCCCGCATAGACAACCGAGGAAAAAGTAAGCCAAACCAAGAGAAACTGTATCCTCTTCCAGAAAGGCCAAGACCATTCGTGCAAAAGGTTTGCCCCGCAAATCAGGAAGAGAGCAATGAGATGCCCAATCAGCAATATGCACCACAACCCAATCCACAAACGAAGTCTATGCATCAGTAGCGGCTTCATCGGATTGTTTCCCCTCCCTGAAGTTCTCCCATTCATTGAACCTGAATTCATCTGTTACGAACATATCAACCCGCTAGATTGTGGACTCGCTGAGTTCACAATTGGAAAACGCCGATAGAACAATACAAACTTGTAAAGACTGCCGAAATCGAAATCTTTCCAATAACTAGCGGCAAGATCTACTGCAAGATTCTCAACAACCCTCTTCCCATACTCGGCACGGGCCTCGCCACCCAGATCCTCCTCCGCGATACGGCGGACAAATAGCCAATTGCGATAAACGAGCGCGGCATTCACCGAACGATATGCCGAATGGTGCGCCCATCACCGTAGGAAACATGCGTAACAATTACGGTTTTCCCGGAGAAGCGCGTCCCCTGAAGAATGCGGGCTTGGATTCAAGATTCCCAGACTACTCTGCCACGAGTTTGTAGAACTTGCGGTCCGACGTCTCGGACGGGAAAGCAACGACGTTGCCGCCAGAATCGGACGTAATCTCGGATTCTCCGGCGGACGTCCAATCGCCGAGATCGACGGAAGAAAGCAGCTTCAGGGTCACGCCTTCCGTGCGAACCAGCGGCGGCGTCGTGACGACGGGCTTGCCGTTCACGTCGAAGGAAATCGTCATCAGCGGAACATTTGTCGCCGCGTCGCCAAAGGCGTAGATGAATGCGTTCGCGACCTTGTCGTCCAGCCCGTATCCGCCCATCCTGGCCGCAGTCCCCTTCCCGGCGAGTCCGACCGAGACGGCCCATGCGCCATATCCGCTCTCCGCGCCGCCGGAGTATTGAACCTTCTCTGCGGCGATCTTCGCCCAGTTGCCGGTCGCGCCGTTCTCGACGCCGTAGCCCGTACCGTCGAAAGGCACCGTGAGGACGAGTCCTGTGGAGGTGCCGCTAAAAGTCCAGGCGCCGAGGTCGGGCGCCGTCTTGCCCTCGAAGACGATGTTCGTGAGCGACGTGGTGCCCTGGAAAGAGTCGTTGCCGATCGTCTCGACACTCTCAGGCAGGACGAGTTCCCCGAGCGCCGAGCAGTTGCAGAACGCCCGGCCGCCGACCTCGACGAGTCCCGCGCCGAGGACGATGTTGGTCAGCGACGAGCAGCCCAAAAACGCGCCTTCGTTGCTCGACGATGTCCCCTCGATTCTCGCGACGCCGTTCAGGACGACGCTCCCCGCTTTCGTGTTCTTGAAGGCGTTACAGTCGATTACGGTCGCGCCCGAGCCGTTCACCGTCACGGTGAAAGCGTTCGTGCTGGCGACCGGCACGAAGAACTTCGTCACCTCGGCGATTCCGCTCCCGATCGTCAAGTCCGTCAGCGACGTGCA
>JAFSTA010000031.1 GCA_017450695.1 Kiritimatiellia bacterium
GCTTCTCAGCTTCTCAGCTCCCCCGCTTCTCAGCTGGCGGCGTCAGCCGCCTTATTGCACAACTCCGTAGTAGTACGAGCCGCCGGCAGACCCGACCGCCGTGGCTTGCCCGACTCTCGGAGCGGCCGCGCCTTTCATCGTGATCACCTTCCCGCCGATCTTGACCTTCGCCGTGAAGAGGTCGGTCTTGGTCTTGGGAGAGGTCTTCGCGACAGCCGCCTTCACGCCGCTGAATCCGAACGAGGAGGTCAGCCTGTAGCTCGCGACCATCGCACCGCCCTTATAGACCTGGAAGGTCTTCCCTGCGAACGCACTAAAACTCGTCACGACCTTGCCGCCGGAGTAGTTCATCGTGCCGCTCATCTTTCCGCTCGACCAGGTGACCGTTCCCGGCGAGGCGACCGTCCCGCCCGAGGCAAGTACGCCGATTCCGCGCAGGCTGACCGATCCCGTCTTGAAGAGCGGGAAGAACGCGCCCTGCGTGACACCCTTGGGCATCGCGATACCGGCAGCCGCCGCCTCGGAGGACGACAGACGGAACGCGCTGGTGGAGAACGACGCCGCCTTCTTGTTGGGCATCGTCCCCTTCACGTGCATCTTGCCCGTCGCGAGCACCTTCATGCTGGTGAAGCCGACGCGGGTGAAGTTGTCGTTCATCAGCATCCCCGTGTAGAGTCCCGCGTAGCTCTTCGCCGTAATGAAGTCGCGGGCAACGACCTTCATGCCGTTGTAGGTTCCGGTCCACACGCTGGAGGCCGAAGAACCGCGCTTGACCGACAGCCCGCCGCCGGAGAACTGGAGGGCACCGTCCTCGCCGACATTGACCGTTCCCGAAACGTTTTTCTTGCCCGGCGTCACCAGCTTCGCCTTGAACTTCCCGACCTGCGAAACCGTCATGTCGATCGTTCCCTTCAGCGTGCTGTCGCCCGTGAAGACCAGACCGGAGACCTTGGACTTCAGCGTCTTGGCTGCCGCCACGACCAGAGTGATGTACCGGGTCGAGGAACCGTCCGACGTCGTCGCCGTCACCTTGATCGTGTAAGTACCGGCACGGCTCGGGGTCCCGGTGATGATACCGGTCGCCTTGTCGATCTTCATGCCATACGGCAGACCGGTCGCGGTGTACGTGATCGTCTTCGAGGAAGTCGCGGACGCGTCGATGCGCGTGGCGACCTTCGTGTACATCGAGACGCTCGTCTGCGCGGGGTTGACGAAGATCGGCTTATCGACGATGTAGAAGGAGAGCGAATCGCTATCCACCCAGGATTCTCCCTCGTCGAACTCCTCGGCGGGGATGTGGGCGTAAACCGTCACCTTCACTTCTCCGACCGCTCCGTCCGAGACCTGGAAGAGCTGATTGTCGATCGCGTTCAGCGTCGTTTCTTCCGTCTCGACCGGCCCGTACTGCTTGCCGCCGTATTCAGTGACCACGCGATAGACGTCCGCCTTGTCATTCGCGGTCCACGAGAAATCGACCTTTTCTTTCTTGCCTGCCTTCAGGTCGTCGATCTGAATGGCGGCGCCCTTCATCGGAGTCTTGATGACGGGCTTGGTGAACGTGGTGAACGTCTTCGTCGGGAGCGAGAAGATCGTCCCGTCCGCGGTAGAGACACCCGTGAAGTTCACGACTTCCGCATCGGAAAGCCCGATCTTCTTGGAGACCGTGGTCTGCGCAACGGGATCGTTGCCGTTCTCGCCGAACGCGGCATACGCCGTCTCGGCGTCGGTGAGTGTCGCGTAGTTCGTCACCTGCTCCTTCTGTTCGGCCGTAAGCGCATCGTAGGCCTCGCGGGCCGCATCGATCTTCGCCTTGCACTCGTCTGTATCCACGACCTCGCCGATCGCATCGATGGCTTCGATGGCCGCCGTGACTTTCTGCGCAACCTCGCCGCCGTTGTCTTCACCATCGTTGCCGCCGCCGTCTGGCTCATCTTCAAATTGAATCGCCTGCGTGGTCGCGCTTCCGCCGTTTGAGGCGTTGTCGCGCGCAATGCTCACGGTGCCGTTTCCTTCCATCACCGTCATTTCGGCATTCAGGGTTCCCGCGTCACCGGCCGCGAACTCCAGAGCCGCAGTTTTCCCGTTCGCGGTCTCGGCGGAACGGAGCACGTTGTTCTGATCGACAAACCAATCGACATCACCCGTCGAAGAAAGCCCCGAAAATTCGGGGTTCGCCACGATGAACTCGTTGAGCGTCAGCTTCACGTCCCTGTCCTTGACCGTGATCTTCTTGGTCAGCGATCCCATCGTCTTGGTCGAAATCGTCGCGCTCACCTTCATCGTGACCGTCACATCGTAGGCCCGGTCATAGCCGTCGTTCGCCACGGGCGTGTAGGTGAAGCTCTGCGTACCTTCCGCCGCTGTCCACGTGTAGGTCGAGGGGGAGACCGTACCTTTGGACGCCGTAAGGGAGACCGTCACGTTACCGGACTTGCCGGAACGGGTCACGTTGAACTTCAAGGTGCCGGTTTCGCTCACGGTCGCGGCCGTGGAGTCCAGCTGGACGCTAGATGTCACCGCCACCGTCACGCCGCGGTTGGTCAGCCAGGCGCGGAACTGGTCGCCGTGCTTGTAGGTTACCTTGTACACGTTGGTGTTGTTCAACACCTGGTTGCGGCTCCCGTTGGCGTTGTAGAGCGCGATTCCCGGATACGATCCGCCGCTTGCGTTGATGTAGGTGTGGTAGTAACTCAGGAACTTGTTCTCGCCCAGATCCGGCAGGTTGAACATGATCAGCACCATCGGACGCTCCGCGATGTAGCTGTTCCAGGCGGAGACCAAAATGCACTTGTTGATCCACTCGGCGCAATGGCTGCACCCGCCGCCGGAACTGGTGTGGTTGATGAATCCCATGAGGATCGGGCGGTTCTCGGCCTTCGCCTTGGCGAATGCCTTGGAGAGCATGCCCGAACCGTGCGCGCCCACCCATCTGTTGAGCTGCACCTCTCCACTCGTCTGAAGCGATGGGATGGAGTACCCCATCGCCGTGACCGCCAGCGCGACCACCGCCAGCATCATACCGATTCGTTTCATCATATCTGCACCTACCTTTCCCCGTCCGGGGAGTCTGCCCGATCACCGACCATTCCAATGAACCGGCAGTTTTTCCTTTACTTTCTCGGCAACCCTGCCGAGAAAACCCTCATCCTCACTTCTTTTCCGCCTGTTCCACCGCCGCACCCGGCGCGGACGCATCCGCCTTCGCCGCCTCTTCCGCTTTCGGGGCAGCCTGCGGAACCGCCTTCGGAGCCGGTTTCGGCAACGGCGGACGTTTGCGGATTCCCACCTTCAACGGCAGGAAGCTCTCAACCTCGACCGTCTCTCGCAACCGCTTCTCCACCTCGATCATCGCCTCCCGCTCGCGCGTCTTCTGCACCAGATCCCGCGCCGTCTCCGGCGTCAGCAGGGGCAACGGCAGTTTCTTGTCGCGCATGATGTGCGAGATGTTGTAGGAAACCGGCCTCACCCCCTCCGCGTCGGGTTTCACGCCGATCGGGTAGTTCCGCTTCGTCACCTTCATCATGTCGTAGGAGACGGGCGTCTCGACCACCGGTCCCAGCGTGTTCAGCGGCAGGGAAACCGCCACCTTCCACAGTTCAGCGGGCAGGTTCTCCTCCGTGAAGGTTCCCCATACACCCTCGTCCATCGAGCTGTCGCAGTTGGAGAAGTCATCCGCGACCTTGGCGAAGTCTTCCTCGCCCGACAGGATCTTGGCACGGTGTTCCTCCATCAGCAGCTTCTGCTTGGCGTTATAGACCAGGAACCATTCGTTCGTCGCCACGCGGTCCGCGATCGCCTTCTTCACGTCCGCCTCCGTCACCCGCACGGAAGGCACGATCTTCTTCTCCCGGAACTTGGCGAGGTACAGGCTGTTCGTCAACTCATGCTCGAAATAGGAACCGGGCTTCTTGTAGATTTGCATCCACGCCTGCTTCCCGTTCTTCTCCATCGCCTCGTAAGCCTCCGCGCGCTTCCGGTTAATCTCCACGTCCGGCACCGCGACGCCCTGCCTCTTCGCCTCCTGCGCCAGCATCGAGTGCGCGGCGAACCGGTTCCCCAGCTCGATCATGCGACGCGAGATCAGCTGGCGCATCATCGTCTCGAACTCCTCCGGCGAGATTTCCACCGCGGGCATCTTGCGGGAACGCAGCTGCAACTCCGCCATCTCCGACAACGCCCCCATCGAGATCGTCTCGTCGCCCACGCGAATCACCACCGCGCCCGGCGCCATCGACGCCAACGCGCGATCGTCCTCGATCAACTCGCGTTGCGCCTTGGTCAGCTTCCGCCTCGGCCTTTTCGGACGGCGGTTCGGCCCGATCACCTCGCCGCCGGTCTTCGACTTCAGCATGGATGGCGGCGCCACGCCGAGCCGGTTCGTGTTCACGCCCGCCTCTGCCTGCGCCGCAGGTGCGGCGGCAGGTGCGGCCACCGCAGGTGCGGTCGGCGCGGCGGCTGGCGCGGCATCCGCACAGACGCCACTTCCCGCCAGCATGACAATCCATGCGAACGCGACCATTCCAATCCTGTTCCAAACATTCATGCGTTTCACTCCACCCTTTTCAGAACGCAACCAGTCATAAAAATCTACAGCCCAAGATCCGCTTAAGGCGCGGGCAGTGCCGCGCCCCTACGAGATTCGGGCGCGAGCAGTGCCGCCCCCCTACGAGACTACTCCCCTTCCGGAGCGGCGGGCTGCTGGGCTGCTGGCGCGGCGTTCTGCTGCTCCTCGGCCGCTTCCCTCTGCTCCTCGGCGGCTTCCTCTTTCGCCTCCGCCTCCAGCTCGGCGTACCGTTTCTCGCCGGCCGAAATCAGCGTGTTGCGATCCGCGTTCTCCTTCACCTCGTCTTCCAAATAGGTGTTCAGGTTTTCCGCCAGGACCTTCAGCCGATCCGTCGCCTCGTCGCCCGTGTTCCGCGCCATCTCCACCAGCGTGGCGACGACATACCGGTCATCGTCCAGCTCGAAACATGCCGTATCGACCATCTCCTCGAAGGAATCCAGCGAAAGCCCCTCTCCCTGCATCTTGACCGCCTCGATCAGCATCGCGGATTTCGCCGTCTGGTCGGAAATCTCGCTCAATCCGCCCTTCCAGTAGTCCAGCACCTCCGAC
>JAFSTA010000241.1 GCA_017450695.1 Kiritimatiellia bacterium
GCGCTTCCGCCGGTTTCGCGGCTGGAGCTGGTGGCGGTGCAGCGGCGGGGGCTGGTGCCGGTGCAGCTGCGGGGGCGGCGGCGGGCGCCGGAGCGGGTTTGGGCGCTTCCGCCGGTTTCGCGGCTGGAGCTGGTGGCGGTGCAGCGGCGGGGGCTGGTGCCGGTGCAGCTGCGGGTTTGGGCGCTTCCGCTGGTTTCGCGGCCTGTGCCGGGGCGGGAGCGGGTGCAGGTGCTGGTGCGGGGGCAGCGGCAGGTTTCGGTGCGGGTGGCGGAGGAGGCGGCTCTTTCCCACCGGGAACTGGGATGCACCAGAGTCCGGTCAGATTCCCGCGATTGTCGGAAATCTGGAAGCGGAACCAGTGTGAATCGCCTACGGGGAGTTTGAGGTGGTAGGGGGTCAAGACCAATTCTGGCGTGGAACCGTCTTTCCATACGAGCCCTTTCACCCCGGAAAGGTCGTATGCCTGGAGGGTGAGCCGATCCGCCGGATGCCACTCTTGCAGGATTCCCAGCGCACGGATCTGGACGTGCGAACCAAATGCCTTCTGATTGATCGGAAGTGTGATGTAGGTAATGTTCGGCGTATCCTTCTTGTCCGACGTCTGGTCGCGTAGGAAGTCGTGGACGTTGATCAGGATGTCCTGCCAATCGGTTGTTTTCCGATTGTACGAACCGACCACGTACTGTCCGCCGTTGGTCGAACTCCAGTACAGTGTGTGCGTGTCCTGCGTTCCGCGTGGGCGGCGTTGCCCTGTATAGAATGAGATGTAGAAGGGCATGAAGCTCTCTTGCGAATCCTTCCGGAAGGAGATTGCCAGCCACGGGAAGATGTCTGGATCCCAAGCCTTGGGGAGTTGGGTGCGGAGGAAGCCGTGCTTGCTTTCTGCGAGCTGGACATCCAAAACCTCTCCTTCGGGTGTTGGAACCGTGGTGAGCTTCACATTCTGGTTATTCGCGAAGAACGCCGTTTCAGCCGTCAGCTGCGGGTAGAGGACGAGCGCGTTCGTCGGCGTCGAGAAGGGGAGGACTGTGGGCGGGCGTTTGTCGCCTTGCAGATCAACGGGGATTTCGACCTTGACCGGATCGAGCGCGTTGCCCGAGGCGTCGGTTACGCCGTTGATCATCAGAGGCAGCACCGTGTTTTCCTTGAGGTTTTTCAGGATGCCTTGCAACGACCAGATCCAGTCGATCTCGTAATCCAGTTTCCCGCGTCCGAATGTCGCGCCGCCCCTGTCTTTCGAGAGTTCGATCTCCTGTCCGTTGCAGGTCAGGCGGATGGTGCTTGCAACGGGCGGGGCGGCATTGTCTTCGACATGGAGCGTGAGACGGCTGCCGTTGAAATGCTTGACGGCTTCGACTTGCGCCTTCACGACGGGCGGTACCTTGTCCAGAATAAAGGGAACATCCACGGGACGCGAGACGGCGCCTTTCCCGTCGGTCGCGCGAACGACCAGATGATGCACGCCGTCGGGAATGTTGGCAATCTCAGGCTGGACGACCGTCGCATTCTGGCAAGCCGTCCAAGTCACCGCGTTCCGGTCTTTTTCGGGAAGCGTGTCAAATGGCGCGGGCGAGAGGGAAATCGCGTACTCGACCTTCGCGACCGTGTCGGGATCCGTGTAGTCGGCCTTGAACGCAAACGGGCGGTTCGGCCCGACGGCAGGGCCCAGCGCGATTTCATCCACTTCCAACGCGCTGTACAGTCCGGTCTGATCCGTTCCGTCATGCGAGGACAAGCGAATATAGGAGGGCGACACTTGTGTCCGTTTGGTCAACAACGCGGTTCCCACGCTGTCTTCCGGGCAGCCTGACCAAATGTGCCACTGGTTGTCCATGTGCGCGACATTGTCCCCGTATTTCCTGACATCCGTGATGTACCCCTCCGAGAAGGAGAATCCGTATCCCCCGAACATGAAGGAGACGTTGGCCATCGGGTCGCCTTTGTAACGGAACTGGAGGATCGGTGTCTGGATCGGGTTGAAGTTCGCGACGAGCTGTCCCGCGAGGCGGTATCCGGCGTGTCCCAGGTTGTCCCAGCGGAGTACCGTGTCCTGCTGCTCATCGGCGTACCGCAGTGAAGTCGTCACGCTGCGAATCATGTACGGCTTCAGGTTGAAGGGACGCTGCTCGAACGTCTCGATCCCGCCTTCCGGCATCGTGAAGGAGAGAAGAATCGGCGGATGGTTCGGCAACGTTTCCAGGTGCGTGTTCACCAACTGCTTGAACATCCTGCCGTCTGCGAGCTTCAGAAGGACGGTGTGCTGCTTGGCCTGAATCTCGTAGGGAACGAGGATTCTCACCTGGTTCTCTTCGAGCAGCCAAGGAACTGGCTTTTCATCCACCGTCACCTGTTGCGGCGGCAGGTAGTCCGACGGCCAGGGATAGGTTGATTTGACTACCAGCGAACTCGGTACCTCCTTGTCGGCGGCGATCTGCAGTCCGAAGTTCGTGATTTCGGGAACCGCCCATTCCAGAACCGGTTCCAGCGGATCCACGTCGGCTGGAACGCGCATGGAATGGAGCTTGCCGGTCGGTTGCGTCTTCATCGACTCGACGACGGCTGCGAGTTTTTCGCGAATGGCGGGCGGCGCGGAGAGTTGCGGGATTCCGCTGTGGATTTCCCGGAAGTTGCGAATCGCGTACCAGCTGCCCGGCGGGTTTCCGGTCAATCCCATCTGCGTGAAGCTGGGCTGGAGGTTGCCGAATCCCTCGAACTGGACGTGGTAGGGGGATTTGCGGACTTGGGACGGCAACCACACCGTCACCGTGCGCCAGTTGTCATTCGTCAACTGCGTCGTGCTTCTGCCCGCGATCGCGCGCGGTCCCCGTGATTCGGGGTCGCCGCTGATCAGATACGTCCACCCTTGAACGTAGGGCATGAGGTTGGTGCCTGTTTTCGGATCGACCTTGACGGTGCTGAACTCCGCATTGACATGCGCGTCTTGGGATTGCATCATCTCGAATTCCCATCCGAGCAGTTCTCCGGCAGGAGCCGCCGGTTGCAGGTTGCGGGCGAAGAATGTTCCGGCGCCCAGCGTGGAGGTGACCCACATTTCCGCATTCGTCGTGTCGAGCCCCGCGTACCGGATGGACGGGTGTCCGACGGAGTCCTCGGCTTCCCAGAACGCGGGATTGATCCACTGCGCGGCCCGGTTCTTGATGCGAATGCCGGAATCCTTGACAGCCAGACTCTTCGCTTTCGGGATTTTGTTCGGATCGATCGCGCGGTAGGGGAATGGACGCGGACGCACATTTTCGGCAGCGATCTTGATCCGGGCGACCATCATCGAGTTCTGGTACGTCCAGATGCCCAGCGAGCCGTCCTGCAACGGGGAGGCATCATCCGCCTCGAAAACGGGTTCGTTGTCATAAACGTACGACAGGTGGTTCCCGATACGGCGCAACTGCATGGCGTACCACGCGCCGTGAATCGGACGCCCGCTGGCGACGAGCGGCTGGTATCCGCGACGCGCGTTTCCGGAACGGATGCGTGGCACGAGGTACTTGGTGGAACGAGCCAACTCCGTGTTGTTTCGCAGGAGCCGCGAGTAAAGCTGCGAATGGTCGGGATCCCATCCCGTCGCGATGGCGGTATATCCGTTGCCGGCGGAATTGCTCCGGCTCATCACGGTCATGTTCAGGTCGCCCGCACGCGAATACCATCCCATGCGCAGTCCCGCGTAGAACTCAACGCTGAAATCACCGCTGAAGTTGTACTTGGACCAGAGCGCCGCAAGGCTGTCCGGGTTTTCGCCGTTCATGTGCGACCAGGTCGGTTCGCAGTAGAAACGGTTGATGACCTCCCACTTTCCGCCGTTGATCGTCCAGTTGTAGAGCGACTCGTTGAAGAGCGTGTCGAACACATTGTCGCGTGTCACGAGCGTCTTGGCGAGACGGTCGTTCGACATTCCCGCGATGCGCATCCTGCGTCCGGTCATCCGGTTCGCGACATGCGTTTTTGCTAGGACCGCCGATTCGGAACCGATCCAGACCACATGGCCGCTGATTCCCAGCGTGTACGCCTGGAACCGCGCCCTGTCCTCTTCGATCATCGGGATCTGATCAACGGGGAGCTGGATGGCCGGGGCTTCTCCGGATTCGGGCGTGAAGACCTTGACGACTCCGCCCTGCACGAGGACGCGGCACTGCCCGGTCTCTTCCTTCCCTTCGGGAATGCAGAGGTGAAGCTCCATCTTATCGACGACCGGTAGGCGAATTTCGACGGAACCGAGCAAATCTCCCTTGAACCAGGTCTTTCCGGTCGGGAAGGTGACCCACTGGCCTTCCGGAGAGGACCAGTGCCGCATGTACGGGTCGTTTACGTAGAGAGGATTTTTCTCAAAGCGGTCGCGTAGCACGGTCTCCTTCGATGTGACCTTCGGCATCGAGGCCGTGACGGCGCCGGAGGAAAGTACGGTCACGCCCTGAACCGCGCTCGCCTGTTGCGGCAGGATCGTAATGCAGACCAGCTGCCCGTTCAAGTATCCGCGCAATTCGTGTCCGCGCAATCCGTCCAACGCCAGGGTGAACGGTTCTTTGTCCGCTTTCGCCTCGAAGCGGTCCAGCTCTTGCGTTTTGCCGTCCGCCTCTTGCCGCACCATCGTGAACGTCCGCTTTTCACCGGCCTGCGAGCAGAGGAAACGGTAGCAGGGCGGCAACCCGGATGGGGATCCCGTCTCAAGACCGATCGTGAAATCGGCCGCTTGCGGTTGGAAGGTAACCTCGTTGCGCAGGGCGGTTGCCGTTGGATTCCCGAAATGCCAGATGTTGGTCACGCCCGCGGCGAACGTGAGCTTGGCCTGTCCGTTTTCTTCCGTGGCCTTGGGCGGATTCTGGCTGGTCTTGTTTCGGAAGAAGGCAAGGTCGGCGACGGAGTCCAACGGAATGTCCTCGTGCGAACTCACGGAAATGTCGTCGAAACGTGTGATTTCATTCGGTGGCGTGTCCGCGTAAAGTCCGAAGCGTCCGCCGGGCGGCAGGGGAAGTTTCTGCTGGATCACCAGATTGTGGTCGGCGAAACAGCGCACGCGGTCGTCGAATACCTGTACTTCCATCAGGAGCCATTGACCGTGGATCAGTCCGGTCTGGACAGCCGCGATCCGGTTCGGCGGCGCTTTCGCATCGGCGGGACGCTGCCAGAGCACGAGAATCAACCCGTCTTCCGTGGCGGAGTTTTCGGCGGTGAACGCATAGTAGCCGCCGCGCTCCGGCGCGAGGAAGACAATGCCGTTTGTACCCTCGTTGTGCTGTACGGATGCGCTGTAGGTATATCGGCTGTAGAATGGTTCGCCTGTCAGCAGAACGGCGTTCGTCCCGCTTCCCTGCATGATGTAGAAGTTCGGGCTTTTTTCGGGAAGCGGTTGGCGGCGCAGCGTGTAGCCGCCGCTTGAACCGCTGATCGATCCGGTCACGGAATGAAGCGACCAGGTCCCGCTCACTTTTTCCCAGGTTTCGGGGAAGGCCGATCCGGCGGGTACCATGAAGCCGTCATGGAAATCGAAGGGCGCCAGCTTCTGCGTGTAACTGTCGGCCGACTTGTCGTCCGGCTTGTCTGCGGGCAGATGGCGAACCTGGATCGTCTCCGTCCAAAGCTCCGGCAATTGCGCCACGGGCTGGTCGTTCACGTAGGCGATCCACGACTGCGCGGTGCGTTTCAGCGTAAAGAAGTTGATGCCGCCCAAGGCGGGGGATGGCTGGGTCGAACACCGGTCGCGTTCCTCAGCGTAAGCGTTTTCCGGCGCGTAAGCCAAGGCCGTTTTCCCGCCTTCGCACGTGATGGTGACGCTGGAGGAGTTCGCGGGATTGTGCAAGACGACACGCAAAGGTGATTTTCCGTCATTTTTCAGATTCATCGAAACGACGGCCTCGCGGTCTTTGACCTCCTCACGCGTGATGAGTTCGTCGGCAAGTGCCCTGCTCCCCAACAGGACTGTCCCCAATAAAACAACAAATATCGTTTTCATGGCGGACATTATACCATTTTCCGAAGCAGGTAGGGTAGAGGGATTTTTTAGAAAAATCAAGGCTATTCCCTACCGCCTCACAATGGCACGGCACAGAACACGGGGGGGCGCAATCGACTACTGCCTACTCCCTATTGCCTACCCACTACTCTCCGACGGAGTTGAGGAGTTCGCCCGCTTCGTGACGGAGCGTACCGATGATTTCCGGTTCGGGAAGGATGCGTGTGGAATGGCGGCCGCCCGCGTTCGGGATGGATACGAGCGCGCGGAACTTCGAGAGGAGTTCCTGCGCGGCAGCGGCGTGTTTTCCGTTCGGGACTGCGGCCAGGCGTTCCAGGCGTTTCAGGTAACTGAAGTCCTCCACGCCGTCGCGCGCGGCTTCGAGCCGGATGCTGGTGACGGGGCCCTTGAAACGTCCCGGTACGCCGGGGTAGATCAGGTATCCGTCCCCGTCGGGATAGCGGACGAAGTAATTCTTTCCGGGGGTGTCCGACTGTGGGATGTAGGCGTGCCAGCCGAATTTCCAGGGATCGTAGGTAAGCCAGGTCGCTCCCCAAAATTCGTAGGCGTCGGCATGGTGCGCCACGCAGTAGTGCGGCAACATCCGTTCCACCGCGCAGAACGGCGTGTCGAGACACATCTGACCGTCGGTGGTGAACCAGATGTGCTTTCCAGCCGCCGCCTGCGCCTTCATTTCCGCGACAGGGAAGTTCCCGTAATGCCCGGCGCCCCATACGTCGATCGAACCGTTCCATTCGGGACAATATTGCCACGTGCTCGAATAGATCGGGATCTCGGGATCGACCTCGTGGATCATCCGGCAGAGCGCGATCATTTGCGTTTTGATGTTGTTCCGCCAGAAGTGCGGTTCGTCGGAAATGTAGAGGACGAGTTTCTTGGACCAGCCCTTCTCCTTGACATGGTTCCAATAGAGGCGGAGCGCCTCTTGGAAGACCCGCTTGTATTCCGCTCGGAGCTTGGATGGATCCGCTCCTTCAAACGGCCAGTCCCCCTCGAACGGCTGCTCTCCGAGGAACTGTTTCGGCGGCATCGCCCAACCGAAGCAGTAGAAGTTCATAGCCATGTAGGAGACGGGGAACCGAAACTCGTCGAAATACTCCGTCGCCAACCGGTCGTACTCCGTGAAATCGGCCTCGACCCCGCCGTCTGCTTTCCGGCTGAATTTGACTTGTCCGCCCAGGGTGTCCGGGCAGATGCGTTTCGCCGAATAGAACTTCCAGATCGTCCGGCGGCGCGTGTCGGCGTCCATTCCCCTGAAGTCCTCGCTCCACCATTTCGACGAGAGCCGGATATCGTAGATCGCGGGCGTCTCCGCAATCGCAGGCAGGGAGAAATTCCAGACGCGGACGGTGTATTTGTCTTCGCGAAGAACGGTACCGTCGGCTTTCCAGCGGATCGCCCCCGTGTAGGTTCCGGGTTTTGTGCTGGCGGTTGTCCGGAAGTTGACCCAGACGGGCTGCGTCTGATTCGCGGAAATCCTGCCGCTGTTGACCGGCGCGATCGGATCGGGCCACCAGCCGCTCCACCCGTCCGAACTAGGGGAGGAAGTCGGATACTTGAGAATCCATTCCGGCTTGAGCGAACTGTAATAGGAGGTCGCGTAGTCAACCGGGACAAATTCGACCCAACCCGTTTCCACCGCGATGTCACCCGAACCGCTCGCGTCGCGTGGCGGGGTCACTTCGACTTCCAACCGGTCGATGTTACGCGGCGAACGGACTGCGAGCTGGAGCGCTTCCGTCTCGTTTTTTGCCAGGAAGACTTTGAAGTCGCGTCCGTCCGCAACGGGCGTTTCGCGGAACACCTTGCGGATGGGAAGGACGGATTGGACCGCGAGAGCGGAGGCGTTTGGACTCGGGGAATGCGGACGGCTCTGTGCGTCTCCCACCTGCGCAAAGCGGTACTCGGCGAAGATCAATCCGTCGTGCGCGAATGTCCCGTGCCCGTCGGTTGTCAGGTGAAGCGAGATTTTCACATCGTCCGAACCTGCCGCGAGTGTTCCGAACATCGGGGTCCAGGGAGAGGTCCCGTCAACCGATTCGGATGCGGAGGTCATCAGCGTGTTTTCCCCCTTCCGGTTGAATTTGTGAAGGTGGATGGTCGAACGCTTGTCCGCCGCTTCCGTCGAAAGGAATCCTCCGTAAAAGTAGTGGCGCCCCGGTTTGATCGCGACGGTCTGGTACCAGCCGCGCCATGTCGCCGGTGCCGATTCCGGAATCGCCATCTTCGCGAAGCTGCCGCCCAAGAACCCGCCGGTTTTCACGATCTCGTAGGAAATAGGGGAATCTTTCTTTTCTTTCGTGTGCGTCCATCCGGTCATTCCGTTTTCAAAGCTGGGATTGACCAACAGGTTCAAGCTGCCGCCCTGGAGTTTGGCATACGCATCTTTGTCCGAAAGGCGTGTGCGGGTGATCAGCACCTGATCGGAAGGGATGATGCTGCCCAACGCGCTACGGACCTCTTCGGGCTTTTCCGGCTTTTGTTTGGGGGTCCGGTCCGGACGGAGATAGAGCCAATAAGTCCGAACCGTTCCTGCCGGGATCGACGCGGTGAAAAAGGCACGGTCGCCGAGAACGCAGAGGGGAACCTCATCGGAACCGTTGTGCAGGCGGAATTCGGCATCGAACAGGCAACGTAAGGCCTCTTTGAGATTGACCGACGCGAGAACCGAATCGATCGGCGTATCCGAGAAATTGGCGATTCGCACCGGAACGCGGGATTCCCATGTTCCCGGTAACCATGCGGCATCCTCTCCCAACTGTTTTGTTTTCAGGACCTCGACCTTGCCCGCCTGCGCGGTGACACCACGCGGCATGACACCCAGATCGATGGTGAAATCGTCATACCAGGCCGTACCGGTTCCGCGCAACACGCTACCGGTCGAAAGGCGTGTGCAGCCGTCCGGAACTTTCTCGCGGATCACCGTCTCCTTCCACCCGTATGTGCCGCCTCCGGAATGCTGAACATGGTTCACCACATCGCCCTTCGTCTTGTTTCCGATGTGAACGTACCAGCCCGCATACCCGTTTACGTTCTGGGCGCGGACCTTCACGCGAATCGTCACCTCGTTCCCCGGCTTCACCGTGATGTCATGGCGGGAGAAGCTGAACCAGGATTCGCTGGCGTCCGGGTCGGTTTCGGCGCGGAGCGCACGTGTGCCGGAGAGTTTGGTTTGCGTATCGACCGCGAGGCGATGATGCGCGTCCTCCGCCAACCGTTGCCAGCCCGCGACGATCTTGTCGCTTCCTTTTTCAAATCCGCCGTTGGTATCCAGAACCTCACGGGCCTTAAAGAAGTCCGCATAACCCCAGGCGCACGGATTGTCCCAGTAAAGCCAATAGGTGGCAGAACCCTTTGCGGGAAGGGAAACCGGGATTGAGATTTCGGCGTCTTGGGGAATCGGACCGCTTTCAATCCGCTCGTCCCCCCACACGCCGAAGAGCAGGGGAGTCCCGTTCTCATCTACCAGGCGAAGCTCTTCCACCCGTACGCCAGACAACGGGAGATCCGTTCCGGCCTTCAGTGTGGCGGGCGCGCCTTCGCACGGCTCATCCAGATGATTGGAAACCGAGATCGGGATTCTCTTTTGCCAAAAGGATCCGCGACCTAGATACAGATTCTCTTCCCACTTCACGAGGTCCGCAACAGAAGTCCAGGCGGACGACACCAACAAAACGGCCTGCAATATCACCAAAGTTTTCATGCGCCCATTATAGCAGAGCCCGCCCGAAATTCAAAAGTAAAGTTGGCGATGCCGCCAACATATCAAGCCGGGTAGGCGTGTTAAGCGAGGCGCTTCGCGCCAGCTGGTTAAGCTGGTTAGCCCGCTATACACACCGTCTAGAATGGCTAGAAGCTCTAGAACTGCTAACCACCGGCTAAAAGCTACCAGCTACCAACCTCATTCCGTGAGTTCCGTGTATTCCGTCATTGCACAAGGGAATAATTTAGGTCACCATCCCCAGGCACTTCTCCGAGAACTACACCTACTCCGAAAGAAGCCCGTCCCCGGAACGATACATAGCAAAAATTTGCCTATTGCATATCAGAAAGGAATATGGTATCATTTGAGCGTTCGTTGATAAAAGTCTCGTTTCATCAAGGATTACTAAAATGCTACTGAATACAAAAGAATGCCTGAAACGTTATGGCTCATATTACGCCATCGACTGCGCGGTGAAGGAAGGTTCGCTTGCAAAGATTGAGCGTGGCATCTATTCAGACACTGCGGAATACATCTCTGGAGAGAGAATCATGCAGAAGAAGTTTCCCGCCGCCATCTTCACGATGGAAAGCGCGTTCTATTACCATCGGCTCACGGATGTCGTCCCAGACACCTATTCGCTTGCAACCCCCGTTCGCTCGACGGCCCTTGCCGACAAACGCGTGAAACAGTATTTCGTTCCCGAGGGAACGCTTGAAGTAGGAAAAACCGAGCTTGAAGTTTCCGGCGTGAAGATTCCAGTCTATGACCTCGAACGAATGTTAATCGAACTGATGCGCCACAGACAGAAGCTCCCATACGACTACTACAAAGAAATCCTCGGCAACTACAGGTTGTACCTCGATAGGCTCTACCCGGCGAAGCTCGATGACTATCTTGAAGCATTCCCAAAGCGCAATGCCATTTCGCGGTTTCTTGACCTGGAGGTGTTCTGATGATTTCGTTCGCCGAGGGAATTGCAACCCTTGAGGCAGCGGGCTACGCAAACGTCCCCGCAATGGCCAAACTCGCCCACGACATCGTTCTCAAGGCTATGGAGAAAAGCGGATTCGCGAGAAACGTAACCATCAAGGGAGGCGTGGTGATGAGCAGCCTGACCGGCGACATCCGCCGCGCCACCATGGACATGGATGTAGACTTTGTCCGTTATGGTCTCACTGACGAAAACATCGACAGATTGATTCTTCGTGCCAATTGCAAAACCTCCCGCCTATCGATTGTTCAACCACGGAACACACGGAATACACGGAAGAATCGTGTGTTTCGCAACCCTGCTATTCCGTGTGTTCCGTGTATTCCGTGGTTTTGAAATTACCTCTCTTCGTCTAAACTGCATTGACGGCGTTAGAATTTCTCGCAGTGGTACCATAGAAGACTTACGTCACCAAAACTATCATGGGAAAAGAGTTTACCTCAACATTTTGGATTCATTTGGTGTTGTTGTCTCTACCAAACTCGACATAGGCGTACACACCCGCAGACAGATGCCGCAGAGCCCAATGCAGTTCTCGCTAGCGCTGGATGAAACAACCGTCACCCTTCCTGCCAACTCAAAAGAGCAGATATTTGCGGAAAAGTTGAAAAGCCTGTTAAAACTCGGAACTCGGTCAAACCGCCTGAAAGACATCTTCGACCTCTACTATCTTTTAAACAATGTCAACGTGGAGATTCTACGTCATTTTATCGATCTGATTGTGCTCACCGACCCCGACACGCGGGAAAAAGACTTTGCCGCCATTTCCAATAGAATCCACAGAATCTTTAGTTCAGGCGTTTTCTTGAGGCGACTCTCAAGTAGGAAGTCAAACTGGCTGAACATTTCCCCTCGCACAGCTACCTCTAGGATTCTCGCGTTCATCAACACTCTCTAGGCTAAAGTGCATACCGCACGAAATCGATTGGTACGCAAGTTTGGTGGGGCGCGGACTCCGGCCGCGCCACATACTGGTAGGGTAATGCGTCCCGCGTGAGACCGCCTTGGTCGTTCATCGCTAACCAGCCAACAGAGAAACGAGATTACGGTTCGGACGAAATCTGATATTTGATGATGCTCCGCCAATCCCCACATGAAGGGACGGAACTCAGAATCGTTCGTAACCGCCTCTATAACACGGTTTTCAATACGGCCAAAACTGTGAACTCCCCGTTCTCATTACCGTCAATGACAATTGGCGAATATCCATGATTTATTGGTGAAAGAGTAATCCGTTCATGATGCCACTGTCCGTTACCGTCCATCACTTTATCGCTTGAATACCTCTTGATAGAATAAGCACCACCCGAATCAGGATCGTGAACTTCCCGATGTTGGGCAAGAATAATCTCGCCGCTCCGAGTGCCGCCTTCGTATCTACGCATCACGTACAGGTCGCCATCGTGTATCTTTGGTTCCATCGAATGCCCACTTGCCCGCACAATGAACATTCCCTCGTCGAGATGCCCACAGTTGTCCACCTTCACCCAACCTTCAGGCTCCACCGAGTCGCCATCTCCGAAATACCCACACGCCGCCCGTAGCGAATATACAGGCAGATACTCACGGAACTTGAGCGAAGCCGCTACGTCATGCAAAATTCGCATCGAAAGTCTGTCTTCGCCCATCCCCACAACCCTCGCTGTCGTGGCAATCTCTTTGTCCTTCCATGCGACAACACCAGCTATCGACGTTAAATTAAATCGCTTCGCTTTAAATAGTTAAATGGTAAAATTGAGACGGGGCGATTCCAGAACCTTCGCGCTTGCGGATGCGACGGGCGGATCAGGCCGATTGAAAGCCACGTCTGCGGCGATTTAACCTCGATTGGGTTCTCACGCAGAGCCGCTGAGGCGACAAAGTACGCAAGAAAGGCCCGAAAATAGCGGTTTTTGGATTAAGAAGCGGGAGGTGCGAACCGAAAGCAAATGGCCGAGAATCGATCGGGCAAAACCCGGACGCGACGAAACGCGTCCCTCCCCATTCGGGCAACGAGGACGTTGCCCCTCCCGTTCCGTTCTCCGCCTCTCAGCGGCTCTGCGTGAGAATCAGTTGACATGTTCGCGTGTTCAGTATTGCGGCCAAGACGAGGCACCCCTACGTAAGACAAATATGACAACCGCGTGACGCGGCAGGAGTGCCGCTTCCCCGAAGAGGGGGGGATTAAATCGCTTCGCTTTAAATGGTTAAATTGAGACAGGGCGATTCCAGAACCTTCGCGCTTGTGGACCGATGGGCGGATCAGCCCGATTGAAAGCCGCGTCAGCGGCGATTTAACCATTGAATCTTTTTCACTTACTCCAGGCTCCAGCCCCACTTAGGTCCGTAGGACCAATTAGGCGGCGTAGCCGCCACTTATTTGCTTCTCAGCTGGCGCGTAGCGCCGTAGCGCCTTCCCGTTCTTTCCGCTTGCGGGTCTGGCTGGGGTTTGATAGAATGTGGGGAGTTAATTCAGAAAGGGATTTCGACTATGAACAGACGCGAATTCATCAAGGTTTCTACCTGTGCGGCGGCCGGAATGGCTGTCGCCGCAAACCAAACGGTCATTCCACCGTGGACGAAGAAGGATCCGATTCACGCGGTTCTTCTCCATCTGGGGCACAATATGTGGTGCGAATGGTTGCCCGACGAGTTGATGGGAACTCTCGACGACGGCGCAAAGCCAGATATCAAACTCCGCATGAAGGAGGAATTCTGGCGTCAGGTGACGGACAGCATGGCTGAGAAGAAGCTCAATATGCTGGTGATCGACATCGGCGAGGGACTCGTATTCCCCAGCCATCCTGAACTCGCCATTGAGGGGAGTTGGACACCGGACAAGTTGCGTGACGAGATTCTCCGGCTCCGTGTACAGGGCATCGAGGCGATTCCCAAGCTGAATTTCTCCGCCACGCATGACGGCTGGTTGAAGCACTACCACCGGATGCTGACAATCCCCAAGTATTACGAGGTCGTGAAGGACGTGATCCGCGACGTAGCCGAAATTTTCCAGACGCCGCGTTTCTTCCATCTTGGTTTTGATGAGGAGACGGTCGGCTTTTCACATGGACGCAACTACTTCGTAATGCGTACCGGTGAATTGTGGTGGCATGATTTCCTCTACACGGTGAAGTGTGCGGAGGATTGCGGGTGCCGTCCGTGGGTGTGGAGCGATTTCGGTTGGGACCACCCGGAATACTTCAAGCGCTGCCCGAAGAGCGTGGTGCAGAGCAACTGGTACTACGACGAGTGCATGGGCGGTTTCGATCTGGAGAAGGATACGACGCCGCACCGCAAGCGCCTGAAGGAGTTCTGGGATCTTGAGGCGGCAGGTTTCGACCAGATCCCGTGCGGAACGAACTGGGTCGGTCATGTCCGGCGTAGGAAGAACGTGGGCGCGGATGACGTGATCGGAAAACTCGTCCAGCTCGGACGCAAGGTCATTCCCGACGAGCGTCGGCTGGGCTTCCTGATGGCACCGTGGGCGCCTTGCGACAACGAGGAGAACACGAAGAAAAACCTGCGCGGGGTTGAACTCTTTGCCGAAGCGCTGAAAGGATAACTGGTATGAAATCGAGGACGATCATCATGACGGCGTTGTTCTGCGCGGGTTGCGCGGCTCACGCTGTGGAACTGCGGGGAAACAACACCGAAGTGGCGGTCGCCCCGAACGCGCCGGCGGCGACGCGTTTCGCCGCCGGAGAAATGACCAATTACCTGTCGCGTATCTTGGGGCATGACATTCCGCTTGTCACCGCCCCGACCGAAGGACGCTATACCATCATCCTCGGCACGAACGAATGGAGCGCGGCGGCCGGACTGCATCCCGAAACGCAGAAACGCGATTCGTACTGCGTTCGGGTGGAGCCGAAACGTGCGTTCATCGCGGGGTGCGACGATCCCAAGGCCGATCCGGCCAAATTGATTCAGGACGGCAGACTCTATTGCGTCTTCGAAAGGGCGACGCTTTTCGGCGTGTACGGTTTCCTCGACCGTCATGCGGGAGTTCGTTTCTACTTCCCCGGCGAACTTGGAACGGTCGTGCCGAAGGCGGATTCCCTGGCGTTGGAGACGGGCGACTACACAGTCACGCCTCGTTTCTCCGCGCGGGATTGTTATCTCGGCGGGGCGGGGCCTTATCCCGGCATCGATCCCAATGACACTGCCGCGCAACGCCGCGCCAAGGCGTTCTATTCGTTCTTTTTGCGAGAGGAATCGTACCGCGTCCCTTGCTGCCACGGGCAGAACCGCTTCCATATCGCCGAACGGTTCAGCGAAAGCCATCCCGAGTATTTCCAGATGCGCAAGGACGGGACGCGGTGTGTCGGAACGAAGTTCGAATACAACTGGATGGGGCGGCAGCTCTGCCACACCTCGAAGGTATGGGACATCTTCCGCGAGGAAACGGTCGAGCAGATTCGGAGCGGGAAAAAGAAATATGTCGATATCATGCCGCAGGACGGCATGGCCCCCTGTATGTGCGAAACGTGCCAGCGGACCTTCAACACGACGAACTTCTCGCTAGCCTCCGGTTACGCGACCGAGTTGATTTGGTCTAACACCGTCGCCGTGGCGAAAGCCGTCACCGCGGCCGGACTCGATGGCGGCGTCTCGCAGATGGCGTACGGCACCTACCGGAACATTCCTTCCGTGGAGATTCCCGAAAACGTCAAGGTGGTTCTCGCCGTCGGCGGTCCGTGGGCGGAGTCCCATCCCGATATCCGCGACAAGCAGATCGACTTCATCCGCGTCTGGGCGGAAAAGCTGGGGCGTCCGGTCTCCTGGATCTGGACATATCCGATGAAAAACTATGGACGGCTGCAAGCGCCTGATGTGCCGCAGGTCGCGCCGCGTGCGTTCGCGAAATTCTACACGCTGGCGGAACCGTTCATTGACGGCGCGTTCGTCGAGTCGAATGTAGGTGAAACCCTTGTGCAGAACTACCTGAATTTCTATGTATTCTCGAAGCTCGCATGGGACGGAAAGATTGATGTCGAGGCGGTTTTGGCAGAACACCACCGCCTCATGTTTGGTGCGGGCGCGGCGGGAATGACGAAATTCTTCGACGCGTTGGAGCGGAAATGGATCGGGGAGATCGCGGTTCCCTCGCTGATCGGAGAGACGGAGATCGGACCGATGCTGTACGGGCCGAACGAGTTTGATCTCTGGACGAAAATCTATTCTCCCGCCTTCCTGAAGGAGTTGGACGGATTCTTGAAGGAAGCTGCCGCCGCCGTTGCGGACGGTTCTCTTGAAGCGCGTCGCATCGCGTGGATTCGTACCGAACTGTATGAACGCGCCGCCAAACGGTCGGAGACTTTTCAGAATGCAATTTCACCGGAGGTCGAACGGAAACGTCGCACGGCCGCGAAAAACGCCACCGTGCTTGTCGAGTCGGGGGAGGATTGGAAGGGATGGGGGCTTCCGAAAAACGCGCTCCGTAACGGAACCGCTGTCGGGCTGCCAGCCGACGGGAAGGTGTATGTCGGGTATCGGTTGGTAGGCGATTCCGCGCTCAAGCCGGAGACGAAATATCGGCTCTCCTATTTCTTGAAGACCGATCACCTCGAACGGATAAATCCCACCAGCAACAGCGGCGCTTGCATGGAAGTGGAACAATACGGAAATGCTTACACCGCCTTGCGGATTCCGGCGAATTACTGGAGCGGAACGCGCGACTGGCTTCACCAGTCGAAGGAGTTCACCACCGGCAGCGATGTCACGAACGCCACATACAAGGCGAACCTCTGGCTTCGCATCTTTCATTGCCGGGGAACGGCTTGGTTCGACGGAGTTCGCTTGGAAGAAGTCAAGTAACCCGTGTGGCGCTGTTTGGGCTGGGAACTTTTCTCTGGTAGGTGGCGGCTAGAGGTTCTAGAGATTTTAGAACGTCTAGGTAAGATGCGGTCGCGCTCCGTCGCGACCGATCGCGCAAGGACACGCGACAGACGACGCACGGGTGGGGATGCCAGCGCCGCCCGCTACCCGTTACCACCTTCCGTGGTTTTCAGATTGTCCAATCGAGAATTAGGTTGAATTTGGGATGTGAAAACGGTACACTATGGGCGTTGAGCTTACGAGAAGGAGAATCAAATGAACAGACGGGCATTTTTGAAACGGGGAGTTGCGGCGGTTGCGGCGCCGATGATCGTACCGCGTCATGTCTTGGGCGGTCCGGGGCATACGCCTCCGAGCGAACGGATCACGCTGGGTGGAATCGGAATCGGGGGGGTCGGTCATCCCCAGTTGAAATCATGCGAGAAGGCGGGGTTTCAGGTGGTAGCCTTGTGCGATGTGGATGACAACCATGCGAAGAAGACATACGACCACTTCCCGCAGGCGCGTCGCTATCGCGATTTCCGGAATCTGCTGGCAAGTGAAAAAGACCGTGTGGATGCCGTCTATTGCGGGACGCCGGATCATACCCATGCGTTGATAACGCTGGCTGCACTGCGTGAAAAGAAACATGTCTGCTGCGTCAAGCCCTTGACCCGTACGCTCGAAGAGTGCAAGCTGGTGGTTGAGGCAGCGAAGAAAGTCGGGACCGCGACGCAGGTTACCGCCTCTCCGTGGAGCGGCGAGACTGGCTGCCGCGTGATGGAGTTGTTGCAGGCCGGGGTGATCGGCGAGATTCGCGAAGTCCACCTGTGGTCTGACCGCCCGAAGTGGCCGCAGGGCATGACCGCCTATCCGACCAACACGGACCCTGTGCCCGAAACCTTCGACTGGGACTTATGGCTGGGGCCCGCCGAGAAGCGTCCGTTCACGGCCGAATGGGCAAAAGAGAGCATCGTTCCCGATCTGGTCTCCGCCAGCTGGGGAAAACGCGCGGTTTATCATCCCTTCAACTTCCGCGGTTGGACGGCCTACGGGACAGGCTCGCTCGGCGATATGGGATGCCACTACGTGAATATCCCGTACCGTGCGCTGAAGCTGAAGTACCCGACCCGCGTGACGGCAACCTCAACGCGCGCCTATTCCATTGCCTATCCGCTGGCGAGTGTCGTGACCTACGATTTCCCCGCGCGGGACGGGTTGCCGCCCTGCCAGCTCTTCTGGTATGATGGCGGTCTGCGTCCGCCAGTCCTCCCGAAAGAACTGGACGGGGAAAAGCTTCCCGCCGGAGGAGCGCTCTATATCGGAAGCAAGGGCGTGATGCTGAACGATCGCGTCGTGACGCCCGCTTGTGCGGAGAAAGCCGCCGCCGTTCCCAAAACCCTTGTGCGGAGAGGCGAGGTCTTTGAGGAATGGCTGCAAGCCTGCAAGGGCGGAGAGAAAGCCGGATGCGATTTCGAGTGGGCCTCCTACATCACCGATTTCGTCCTGCTCGGAAACCTGGCAATCCAGACCGGGAAACCCGTCTCGTTCGATCCCGTCGCCATGCGGGTCACGAACAACCCGGAGGCCGACGCCCTGATCCGCCAGCCCTATCACAACGGCTGGAAACTGGAAGCCTTGTGAGCTGGCGGACAATTTGAACCACGGAATACACGGAACCCACGGAATCTGCCACGGAGGGCGCTTCGCGCGACCCCGAAAGCCTGACGCGCGGTACGCCTCACGGCGCACGGCGTGAGGCGGCACCGGACGGGCTTGAAGTCCGCTGCGCATCCTTCGCCCGCCGTCGCCGCATCCCGCCATCCTTCGGATCGCGTCAGGACACGAAAACCCGCTGTCGCGGGACACGAAAAGGGCGCTACGCGCCCGCTGAGAAGCTGAGAGGATGAAAAGTAAGGGATCCGCGACAGGCGCGAGTCGGAAGGTCGTCGCGCATGTCGCGTTTGTCCCTTCTGTCTCTTTTGTCCCTTTCCGTCGCGCCTACGCAAAGACACGGGACATACGGTCAATTGAACTTTTTAACCATTTCAAAGCGTAGCGATTTAACTTTCCCCGATCTTCTGGGACGCAGAGGATGCTTTGCGCCAGCGTGTTCATCCGGATATTCCGGATAAGCCGGATATGTATTGCGGACACGGCGGGAAGCGACAGAAGTGTCGCTTCCCCGAATGTCTTCTTCGCTTTTCCGCTTTTCAGCTGGCGGCTTTAGCCGTCCGCTATTGTCTATCTCTACTCTCTTCTTGTTTTTCTCGTGGAAGTTTTGCTATACTGATTCGCAAAGAGAGGGTTGGACGATGGATTATCGGGCTAATACGCGCAAGTTGGGGTTGGTTCAACGGTTTCGCCGGTTTCTGAACGGGTTGGGCGGAAAGCACCGTTGCTGTTACTGCGGGCGGAGTTTCTTTCGCTTTTCCAAGTTTCGCGGAGGGTGGGATTCTTTCTCCCGTTACCTTCGTGACGTGAAATGGACGGGGAGTGATTTCGATCATTTCTGGTGTCCGTTCTGCAAGTGTCACGACAGGGAACGTCACCTGTTGCTTTTCTTCGACCGCCTCGATCTCTGGAAAAAGTTCGAGGGCGCGTCCGTCCTCCATGTCGCGCCCGAAAAGGGACTCGGACTGCGGATCGAGAAATGCCATCCCGCCAACTATGTGCGCGGGGACCTCTTCCCGTCGCGTGAAGGTGTCGGGAAACTCGACGTGACGCAGATTCAGTTTCCCGACGCGTCGTTCGACTGGGTGATCTGCAACCATGTGTTGGAACATGTTCCCGACGACCGCAAGGCATTGTCGGAACTGTATCGGGTGTTGAAACCGGGGGGGATTGCGATTCTCCAGACGCCTTTCGCCGCCGGTCTTTCGCAGACGCGCGAGAACGAACCGTCTGTCGATACGGATGCCAAACGGATCGAGTTCTACGGGCAGGAGGATCATGTGCGCCTGTACGGGACGGATCTGTTCGACCGGATTCGCGCGGCCGGTTTTCAGCTGACGCTCCAAAGTCACGCGGAGAAGTTGCCGGACCATGACGCGCTGCGTTACGGCGTCAATCCAGATGAACCGCTCTTCCTGTGTCGCAAGTTGCCCGTTGGCGAGGAGACGGTATGAACTGGCAGCTGTTTTTCAGTACCTTCCTCCTCGTCTTTCTGGCGGAGATGGGAGACAAGACGCAACTCACCGTACTGTGCCAGACGGCGGGGAATAGCTCTAAGTGGGTTGTGTTCACGGCGGGGTCTATCGCGCTGGTGCTGGCGACCGCGATCGGCGTGTTCGCGGGAACGTTTTTGAAGCGTTACATTCCCGACCTGCGCACGATCCGGATCGTGAGCGGAACACTGTTCCTGATTTTCGGGTGCCTCATTCTGGTCGAGGCGTTCCGGACCGAATCCCGTGTCCGAAAGGTCAAGCCGGGTTCCGTCGTTGACCGGCAGGAACGGAATGTCGCGGAGGCTGTTCAAAAAGGTGCCGCCACGGTTTCCCAGGCGGAGACGACGGATGCTTCCGTTCTCTGGAACCGAAACACCGTGATTCTCCAGACCTCGCTGTTCGAACGTGCCTCTTTGCTGGATTACCTGGCGTTGGCGGAAGGCGCAAAAGAGGAGCGTGAAAAGAGAACCTACACCCAGTTGGTCAAAGAGGAGCAGTGGCATCACGAGGCGATGCTCTGCGCACTCTCCGGTGGAAAGGACCATGACTTCCCGTTCACCGGGCAGATGATCCAGAACCTGCCGGATCCCCGAACCATGATCCGCCAGGCCGCGCATTCGGAGAATCCCGTGGAACAGGCGATTTCCAATGAGCTGGCGATGGCGCGGTATTATCGGGTTCTCGCCGGAGGAACCGAGAACGTGCGTCTGCGTGACACCTTTGTCGGGCTTTCTGTCGCGGAAGAGAAACATGCGAAATGGCTGGAGGAACTGAAACGGAAATGAACGCGCGATCCCCTCTGTTGACACTCACCCTGCTGGCGGTTCTGGCTTTCCTTCTCTTCCAGATTCAGCGTGAAAGAACGCGGACGGAGCGCATCCGTGCCGCCCTGTCCGAGTTGTCGGGCCGTCTGTCCGAACTGGAAGGCGGCCAGTCCGCGTCGCCTTCCCAACCCGTTCCCGCGCCGTCCGACAACGCCCCGCAGGGCGAGGCGTCCGCGAAATCCACCGGCGCGGATGTTTATCGTCGCGTTTCTCCGTCGGTCGTTTCGGTGTCGAATAACGCGCTGGTGCGCCGGGGCTGGTTTTTCGACTCCAAGGTGTACGAGGTGCCGCAGGGAACGGGCACGGGATTCGTCTGGGACAAGAAGGGACGAATCGTGACGAACTACCATGTCGTGCATCAGGCGAGCACGCTTTCCGTATCCTTCCCCGACGGAAGCCAGTACGACGCGAAGCTGATCGGAATCGCGCCGGACTACGATCTGGCGGTCATCCAGATCGACGCGCCGGAACAAAAGCTGAATCCGGTTACGGTCGCTTCTTCCCGCACGATCCAGGTGGGAGAACCCGTGTACGCGATCGGAAATCCGTTCGGGTTGGACGCGACGCTTTCCTCCGGGATCATCAGTGCGCTGGGACGCACGATCACGTCGATGACGGAGCGGAAAATCAAGAATGTCATTCAGACCGATGCCGCGATTAATCCGGGCAATTCCGGCGGACCGCTCTTGACCGGCGACGGAAAATTGGTTGGCGTGAACACCGCGATTCTCAGTCCGAGCGGAGCCTACGCGGGGATCGGGTTCGCCGTTCCCTCCGACACGGTTTCACGTGTGATTCCCCAGCTGATCGAAAAAGGCCACGTCACCCGCGCCGGGCTGGGCGTCCAGTTGCTTCCCGACCAGACGATGCAACGGATTCAGATGCAGGGCGTCGGGATTTATGCGGTCGAGGAAGATTCGGAGGCGGGGCGTGCGGGGTTGCGCGGGTTGAGCATGAACCGCTACGGATATATCGTGGTCGGTGACGTGATCGCCGCCGTGGACGGTCAGCGCGTAACCAGCAACGAGGACCTCCAGTCCACGCTGGATCCGCACAAGCCCGGTGATTCGGTTGTCCTGACCGTCATCCGCGACGGCAAAAAGCGACAGGTCAAGCTACGTCTGACGGAAGAGTAGGGAAGAGCGGGGGAACGGGATGCGCAACGACACAGATCCGATCGCGGCGTTGGCGACGGCGGCAGGTCCCGCCGGAATCAGCGTGGTGCGAATCTCCGGGAACGGTGCGCTGTCGATCGGGGACGCGCTGTTGCCGTCGGGAACGCAACCGATTTCGGCTCGTCCGCATGGAACCTTCTTCCACACGCGCATCCTGCATCCGTACACGGGCGAGACTGTCGATGACGCGGTTGTACTGGTCTTCCGCGCCCCGCACAGTTACACCGGCGAAGACACGGTGGAGATTCAAGGGCACGGCGGCGGATTGCCCTCGCGACGACTACTCGATGCGGCGTTGGCTGCAGGGGCGAGACTGGCGAATCCGGGTGAGTACACGCTTCGCGCCTTTTTGAATGGGAAAATGGACTTGACGCAAGCGGAGGCGGTGGCGGATTTCATTTCGGCGAAGTCGGAGGTCGCGGCGCAGGTCGCCCGTTCCCAACTCGAGGGTGCGTTGGGAAGTTTCCTGTCGAACGAGTACGATGAATTGATCGCGGTCGGTGCGGATGTGGAGCATGTGCTGGACTTCAGCGAGGACGAGCTGCCGCTGAATTTTCTGACGGCGTTACAGGAACGGCTGGCATGTGTGACGGCAACGCTCCAAAACAAACTTTCCACTTGGCGCGAAGGCCGCGTCATTGCAGAGGGGGCGCTTGTCGTGATCAGCGGGAAACCCAACGCGGGAAAGTCCTCGCTTCTCAATGCGCTTCTGGGAGAACGGCGGGCAATCGTCAGCGCGATCTCCGGAACGACGCGCGACGCGATCGAGGAAGGCGTGGTGATCCATGGGGTCGCCGTGCGCCTGGTCGATACCGCCGGAATCCGTACCGGCGCGGACGAGATTGAAGAGGAGGGGATTGAACGCGCCAAGTCCTATTTGGCGCGGGCAGATCTCGTGTTGCGGTTGGTGGATCCGACGACGGATTCGATCTCTGAAACGGAAGGGGACGAGAATCCGATCACAGCCAAGACCGTCGTGGTTTTGACCAAACGGGACCTTTGGCAGGAATCGTTTTCAGCTCCCGGTGCGCTTTCGATTTCGGCCAAGACGGGGGACGGTCTGGAAGGGCTGCGACAAGAAATCGTGCGGCGTCTCGGAATCGACAAGGAACGATTTGACCAGCCGCTCGTTTCGCTGCGTCAGAGGCAGGAACTCGAACGCGCCTGTCTCGCTTGCGAGCAAGCGGCGACGGCGCTGCGCGAAGGTTCGGAGTCGCTGGTCATCGCGGGATTGCGTTTGCGCACGGCGACAGAGGCGATCGGTCGCATCCTCGGAAAAATCTACACCGCCGATTTGCTCGACGCGGTCTTTTCCCGCTTCTGTGTCGGGAAGTGAAGGGAATGCTTCGCGCCAGCTGAGAAGCTGATAAGTGGCGGCTGCGCCCCTGAAGTAAGTGAAATGGTTCAATGGTTAAATCGCCGCTGACGCGGCTTTCAATCGGCCTGATCCGCCGTCGCGTCCGCAAGCGCGGAGGTTCAGGAATCGCCCTGGTTCAATTTAACCATTTCACCATTTAAAGCGCAGCGATTTAACTTTCCCCCATGTGAGCGCGGGATGCGGGCTAACTTTGAACTTATAGGCATGGCGCCAACGCAGAATCTTGTTGATGACTTTTTCGGCTTGAAGTCGGCATGTGGATACGGTATTCTACTCATTTCTTTCGGACGAGTGTGGAGTATCCTTGAACGAAAGCGGAGGGAAAACATGGCAAAGTATCTTGATCCAAAGGCGGATGTCACCTTCAAGAAGGTTTTCGGGGAGCATAAGGAGCTACTCATAAGCCTGCTTAACGCTTTGCTGCCTCTCGAGGACGGCAAGAAGGTGGAGTCGATTGAATATCTGCCGCCGGAACTCGTGCCGCGCACTCCGACGAGCAAGAACACGATTGTCGATGTGCGTTGCGAGGAGACGGGCGGGCGCAAGTTCATCGTCGAGATGCAGATGAACTGGACGGCGGATTTCCGCGAGCGCGTCCTTTTCAACGCGTCCAAGGCGTACGTCAGGCAGCTTGACAAGTCGGAGAAATTCAATCTGCTCCAGCCCGTCTATGCGCTCAACTTCGTCAACAAGGTGTTCGAGCCGGGCATGGAGGGGTACTACCACTATTACAGGATGGTTCATTCCCAGGACAGCGGGAAGGTCCTCGAAGGCCTGCATCTCGTGTTCATCGAGCTGCCGAAGTTCAAGGCGAAGAACCTCACCGAGAAGAGGATGCAGATCCTGTGGCTTCGCTTCCTGACCGAGATCGACGAGAAGGCGAGGAGCGCCCCTGCCGAGCTTTTGGAAAATCCGCAGACGAGCCAGGCGCTTGAGATCCTCGAGGAGTCGGCGTACAGCGAGGCCGAGATGCTTGACTACGACAGGTACTGGGACCAGGTTCGCCGGGACAAGGCGTTGATGGACGATCTCGACGAGGCGCACGCAAAGCTCGACGAGGCGCACGTAAAACTCGACGAGACGACTGCAAAGCTCGACGAGGCGGTTGAAAAGTTGCGGCAAACCGCCCGCAACCTAAAGGCCATGAATCTAACTGACGAGCAGATCGCGAAGGCAACCGGCCTTTCTGCCGACGAAATCGTTTCGCTCAAATAACCATGATGACACGCACGATCCATAGCATCGCCATAAATGTGCGTGGGGTGGCATGGCGGTGCTTGTTTCGCTGAAGCGAAAAGGGGGTTACCCTTACCATGCGGTAAGGTTGCGTAGTGGTTGTTTGCGAGCAACAATAAAAGAATACGACAACAGGAAATCAATGAAAAAGTTGTTCATAATGATTGGTACGGCGGTGGTCGTATCCGGTGCGATTCTGTCGAATATTGCGCGGGCGGAGGTCCCGTCGCTCGAACTTTCTCTTGCGCAGAATACGATCAAGGTCACGGATTCGTCCAGTACGCTTGACGGTGCGTCGGGTCTGTACCTTGTCTGGGATTCCGCAGACAGGGGAACCGATCTGAACGCATGGCCCGCCGCCAACCGCGTTCGGCATTCGGGAACGATTCCTTCTGCGGATTCGGTTTACGAGTTCAACCGTGCGGGCATCCCCGATGGGTACAGTTTGCGCGTTCTCGCGACGGGCAAGGTGCGGCTTCTTGAAGAGGGCGGATGGGTGTATGTGGGAAAGAACCAGTACATCAATACAGGAATCAAGGCCACGGATGTACACGGGCTTTCGATCAAGTTCCAGTATTCGCCGAACGACTACCAGAAGGCGGACGGCAACGCCTGGGCGTCGCTGGTCGGTAGCCTGCCGACCGACGACTTCACGATTGGCCGCAAGGCGAACGGTACCGACGGGCAGTTCTATATGCGCTATCGCGGCGAATCGTTGAAGGCGGACGGCAAGACGCCCGACCTCATGTTCACGCTCGGCGACCTTTCTGCGCCGCACACCATCGCGCTTGCGAATCGCACGGTCTCGCTTGACGGCAAGACCATGATGAGCGACTTGGCGGCGGGTTCGATCGGCGCGAATACGGATGCCGGGACGATCCTGCTCGGCTGTTCGTGGAACGACGACTGCAATCGCGGCCTTTCGCATCGCTACTGCCATGCGAAGTGGTATTCTGCGCGCCTTGACGACGCCAATGGCAAGGCACTCGTGGATCTCGTTCCCGCAAGAAGAGGCGGCGAGGGCGTGTTGTGGATACCGTCTTGCGCAGGGTGTTCGCCAACGCGGGAACGGGCGCGCTTGCCTTCTCTGGCAAGGCGGGCGCGGAGGTGGAAGGAACCGAGGCCGTCTGCGCCGCATCGTGCGCGGTGGTGGTCGGCAACACGGAGTTCGCGGGCAAGGCGCGGTTCACGCTCCTCACCGACCGCATGATCCGCTGCGAATGGAGCGAGGATGGTTCGTTCGAGGATCGTCCGAGTCTCACCTTTGTAAATCGCGCGATGTCGCCGGTCAAGCACACGTTCACGCGTATGGGCGACGGCGCGGTGATCGAGACGGAGAGGATGCGCGTGGAGTGGAAGGGCGCCCCGTTCAATGAGAGCAATCTCGTCGTGAGCATTTTGGGGGAGGGACGCGCTTCGTCGCGGCCACGGACGGGGCAAAGCCCGTCCCTCCCGTCGGTTGCCGTACTTTCGCCGGACAAGGAAAACCTGCTTGGCACGATGCGCACCATCGACGCGCGCAGCAGTATCAAGGATCTTCTGCCGCGCATGGAGAAAGGCATTCTTTCGCGGCGTGGCGTGGCCGTTGTAGATGATACGCAGAAACCGCTTTTCGTGAAGGGCGGCGACTACTGGAAGGAATGGGTGGAGGAGCGTCCGAAGCGCGAGAAGGGCGCGTACCGCGACCTGACGGTGTTCGCCTACGGGCACGACTACAAGGGTTGCCTTGGCGACTACGTGAAGGTGGCGGGGCGCATCCCGCTGCCGCCAAGGTGGGCGTTCGGCTACTGGTGGAGCCGCTTCTGGAACGACACCGAGTCCGACTACCGTCAGGTTGTGCGCGAGATGAACTCCGTCGGCATCCCGGTGGACGTGTGCGTGATCGAGATGTACTGGCACGAGAGCTGGAACATCGGAGACCGCCCCGACGTCCGCCAGCCGCTTGGCGGCCAGATGTGGGGCTGGGGCGGCTATACGTGGAACAAACTCTATTTCCCCGATCCGGCTGGGATGTTCCGCTTCCTGCACGATGAGGGACTGCACGCACCGCTCAATATGCATCCCGCGTGCGGCATCCCGGATTGCGAGGATGTCTTTCCCCGTTTTGCGAAGGACTACGGCTGGAAGGGCAGGGGCATCATTCCGTTCAGAGGTGACGAGGAACGCTGGGCGGAAGTCTATTTCAAGGATGTCATCGAACCGCTGGAAGCGCTGGGTGTGGACTGTTTCTGGCTTGACTGGCAGCAGTGGCTGATGTCGAAGGGAAAGCCCACGTTGAGCAACACTTTCTGGCTCAACCACCTCTTCGCCACGCACGACGCGAACCGGCGGAGCGGCGCGAAGCGTCCGATTATCTACCACCGCTGGGGCGGACTCGGCTCGCACCGCTACCAGATCGGCTTCTCCGGCGACTGCGAAAGTTCGTGGCGGATGCTTGAGGCGATCCCCTGGTTCACGGCTACGGCCTCGAACGTGGGTTACGGCTACTGGGGGCACGACCTCGGGGGACACAACCGCCCCCAGTTCGGCAGGGACGAAAACGGCGAGCTGTTCACGCGCTGGATGCAGTGCGGCGTGTTCACGCCCATCTTCCGTACCCATCCGTCCAAGGATTCCCGTGCCGAGCGCCGTCCGTGGAAATACGCAGATCACTTCTTCATCCTTCGCGAGGCATACCGTCTGCGCTACCGTCTTGCGCCGTACATCTATACGGCGGCGCGCGAGGCATACGACACGGGCGTGTGCCTGTGTCGTCCAATGTACTACGACTGGCCGGAGGAGGACGCCGCATACGAGGCGATCAACCAGTACATGTTTGGCGACGACATCCTCGTTGCACCCGTCACGAAGCCCGTCGAGCCCGTGACGAAGGAGGCGGAGGTGAAGGTGTGGCTGCCGAAGGGCACATGGTACGACGTTTCGCGGGGCGAGCTTGTGGACGGAGGACGCAAGCTGACGCGCGGCTACACGGTGGAGGAGACGCCGTGGTTCGTGAAGGCGGGCGCGGTGATCCCGATGTATCCCGATTCCGTCAATCGCCTCGGCAACCCCGGCACCGACGACCTCGTCTTGTTCTGCGCGCCCAACCACCCAACCACACAACCACCTACCCGCACAACCATTTATGAGGATGGTGGTGACAACGCAGACTACGCGACCAACTACCGTCGCACGGTGATTCGCCGCGAGGGAAACCGCGTGACGATCACGCCGCGCAAGGGAGCCTACACGCTGAAGTTCCCGCTTGTTACCGTGCCGTGCGCCGCTAAGGTGAATGGCAGGGAGTGTGCGTGGGAATACGACGCGGAGGATATGGCCGTCGTGGTGAAGACGCCGCCGCAGAATGGCACGCACGAGACAGCGGTGGAGCTTGTGTATTCGGGAGGGCCGCGCTCCGTCGCGGCCTCGGACGGGACAAAGCCCGTCCCTCCCGTCGCCGTGCTCTCCGGCCTCAAGGGCGAATACACCCGCATCGCCGCGCTCACGGAGGACTTCAGGTTCGCCCTTGCAAGTCGCAAGGGTCCGCGCTACGCCGCCAACCTCCCGACCTCGTGGCAGGTCGTGTGGAAGACGCGCGACGCGATCGCGGCGCATCCCGCCGATTCGGCGAAGTTGCTCGCCGAGCGCGACGCCGCGTTGAAGGAGTTTGCGGAGAAGGACTGGCCGCGTCTGGAGAAGACATTCACGCCTGAGTTCATCGAGCGGATGCGCTTGTGGCTGGAACGATAGCAACACGCGGTAACGGGCAAGTTAATCCGCCCTAGCCTTGGCGAAGGTGGAATGTCCGTTGTTCCAGTAGGCGGCGTGGCGCGTTTCGCGCGCGTCGATACGCTCGTTGGGAACACCGGCGCACCCGACGGCATCTACATCGGCACGGCAGGAATCTTCACGAAAGATGACGGGCCTCGCTTCGCCGTCGCTGTGGCGGAGACGTGCGGCGTGGAGAAGGTAAAGTGCGAAAACGACGTGATGAACGTGATCGCGTCCGCTACGGCTGAAGATCGTTGCGTCGCGGGCGTATGCGGCACGGGTATGATCATCTATGCGAAGGAACCGGACCGCGTGACGCGCCTCGGCGGATGGGGGTATCTTCTGGAGCATGGCGGTAGCGGCTACGCCATTGGACGCGACGTGATCCGTGCGGCGGTCGGCGAGTCGGAAGGGACTTCCGCCGCGACGGCGCTCACGCCGCTTGTCGAACGCAAGGCGGGCATGGCGCTTGAACGCCTTGTGCTGGAGGTCTATCGGCGGGAATCGGCATACGTCGCGTCGTTCGCGCCACTCGCGTTCGAGGCGGACGCGGCAGATGACACGGTTGCGAACGAGATTATTGTACGGAACGTTCGCGTGTTCGCCGGAATGCTGAACCACGCCGCTAGTGCGCATGACTGCGGCGACACGGTCGTGGTCTCGGGCGGAATCGCGTCAAACGCGCGTTTCAGCGAACTGCTGAGGCGAGAGCTGAAGGACGGTCTTCGGCTTGTTGTGCCAACCCATTCGCAGGTTCTTGGCGCGTGTTTTAACTGCGCGCGTCTTTGCGGAGTGGATTCTCCGACGATCAGGGAAAGGCTGGTAATGGAGTACGGAAAATGCTGAAGACAGAAATGCGTAATCCGAAGACGATACATATCGACCGAATGACGACGGCCGAGATGTTGCGCGTGATTCAGGAAGAGAACCACAATGCCGTCAAGGCAGTGGATGCCTGCCTTGATGCCGTGGCAAAGGCGGTAGATATGGCGACGGAGGCACTACGGAACGGCGGCAGGCTTATCTACGTGGGCGCAGGGACGTCGGGAGGTGCCGAGTACGTGCTTGCGGCGATAGAGTATGCGAAGTCTCTCGGTTGCGCGACGGTTGGAATTACCCTATATTCCTCTGTTGAGACCTCCCCGCCTCTGTATTTTTTGCCGCAAAGAACGCAAAGATCGCAAAGATGAATATCTGTAAGAAGAAAAGAATGAAATCTCCTCTTCACCATTTGGGTGAGATGGATAAATACAC
>JAFSTA010000242.1 GCA_017450695.1 Kiritimatiellia bacterium
CGCGTCGCCGGGAGCCGCCGTCGCGTTCGCGCTCTGCCTGTACGCCGTCTGGTGCGGCGGCTCGAAGCGGGGCGCGGCCCCGCCAGGTGGGGATCCTCCGCCGGACAGGTCGGGAGGCGGCGGGACGGTGCTGATCACCCAGGAGGACATCGCGCGGGGCTGGCGGCCGGGTGGCGTCGCGACGAACGGCGCGGTCTCCTACGCGATGCCGCCGAACGGCGCCGAGTACGCGCGCTGGTCGCTGCGCGGCGGGCGCGAGACCCACTTCGCGCTGGACCTCGGAGGGTTTCCCTTCCCCGCCGGGACCGGATTCGTGCACCGGTTGGAGGTGCTCTCGGGCGGCGCGGTCGAGTCGCTGCCTCGGGGCGACCCGCCGCTGTTCTCGCTCCTCGCGGCCCGGGAGCGGGCGTCGCTCGTGCCCGGCGCGAGCCGGTTCTGGACGGCGGAGGCGGACGGCGGCGCGGCGAGGCTGCTCACGTGGGAGAACGTCTATGCCGGGCGCGACGGGACGGGGCAGTACTCGGCGCAGGTCGAGCTGCGCGGGAACGGCGACTTCGCGGCGCGCTCCAACGAGGTCGAGCGCGTCTTCCTCCGGGTGCCGCCCTTCGACTGGGACGGCGACGGGCTGGAGAACTCCGTCGACCCGGACCCGCTCGCGGCGGGGCCGGACGCGCACGGGGCGAACGCCGAGTGGTACAACACGGTATGCTCCAACGTCTTCCTCACCGCCGAATCCCCGGACGGCGGGGTCGTCCTCTCCCCGCGATCCCCGGAGGTGAACACCAACGCCTACTACTTTGTCGACGTCGTGGCGTCGAACGGCCCCGCGCCGGTCTGGTTCCTCGCCGACCGCCCGTCGCGGCTCGGCGATCCCGTCGTCGTCGCCCTCGCGGGCGCGACGAACCGCGTCCCTCTCCTGGTCGGCGCGACCTACTCGGTCTCGTCGGACGTGCCGGTCACGGTTTCCGCGCCGACGAACGCCGTCCTTTTGAACGCCGCCGCCCTAGGCGGCGGCGGGATCTCGGTCGGCTGGCCGGTGGAGTTCGCCTTCGACCCGATGCCGGGCGCGTACGTGGTCTCCCCGATCCCGGACTTCCTGACGGGCGAGTACTCGTGGACGGAGGGATGCTGCGTCGCGGCGAGGGACAACGTCGTGGCGTTCACCTGCGGCGGCGACTGCGGGTGCGGCGGATGCTCCGCTGTCGGATCGTTCCTCTACGAGGGGTACGCGCTGCCGGTCCTGAACCTCGGCTGCGGGTGTCCGGGCGGCGCGCCCCCCGGCGGCCCCGGCACGAACGCGTTCCAGGCCGCGCTTTCCGTCGGGCTGTCGCTCGAAAGGAACGCCGTGCTCTTCGAGGACGCCTACACGAACGCGCCCGGGGACACCGTCGGCAGACGGTCCACGTTCTCGGCGATCGCGCTGGACTTCGCGTCGGGGGAGAACGCCGCGACCGTCACCCTCTCCGTGCCGTCTGGCGCGGAAAAGATCCGGCTGCACGACGGGGGCACAAACGGCCCCGCGGTGGCGGGCTGGTCCACGAACCTCGCCCCGCACGCGTCGGGGAGCCGCGTGTTCTACGCGGAGGGGGTTGAGGCGAGCGGAGCCATGCGCGACGTCCGCCTCCGCGCCGTGATCCGCGACTCGGTGGAGACGGCGCTGGCGAACCGGCGCATGACCTCCGGCAAGGTCGAGGTCTATGCGGTGGATCCGTTCCCGACGAACCACCACCGCCATATCTTCGGACCGTTCGAGACGGTAAAAGTGAATCGATATCCACACGATTTGCCGCTACAGCTCGTCGGCGACCTTCCGTTTGACGGAACTCTCGCGGCAAGCAACAATACTATGTCGATTCATGTTCCGTCGAGGGTATGCGCATTTTCTCTGGACGCCTGTTTCGGAGACAGTGTTCTCGACTTGCCTTTCCGCGTGATTGAACCAGAGGAGGATTTCCATGTGGATCATGCGCGGTTACCTACACCTCTTGAATTGTTTGGTATAATAGGACTAGATGAGCCATTACGCATGGGGGATATCGGTGCGGTACTCCACATAGATATGAGCCTCTGTCCCAAGACAGTTTCTTTTATGCACATTCTTTTGCTAGAGGGATACGCCGAAGCGGAAAATATACATGGTTATTTCACCAATGAATGTTTCAACGGACATCTTAACCATACGGTTGAAGCTGGTGCCTTCTACGATGTAATCAGTGTCACGAACGGGAATGTTATTGGAAGTGGTGACAATCTATGTTTTTGCCCAACCCAGACAAACTTGCCTCCCGTTACGGCAGGTGAATTTACATTACACATCCCCTTTCACTGGTTTGTCGAAGGAGGGAGCGTAATGAAAAAGATAAACACCTTTGAATCACGCGTTAGCATTTACGATAATGCCGATGTGAAAGTGAGTAAATTCGGTGTAAGTGCCAGACGCGGGACAAACAACTACACGACAATCATTCAAGAAAGGAGATAAACGATGAAACAAAAATTCGTATGTGCCATGGTCGCTGCTATGCTTTCTAGCGGTTGCAAAGCCGAACAGGATGACATCATGAATGCCTTCGAAAAGGCGTTGTCGGATCGGGATGTTATTGCATGCCAAACAAATCTTGCCCCAGTATTCCAAAAGGCGGATTCCGGGGGTTATTTCGCCGACCCGGAAAAGCGCGATAAAATCATGGTTATGGTGTCATCGCGAATACTTGACAAAAGAATCAACATCGACGATTCTATGATCTGGACACGATGTGACAGAATGGAATCACTCATGTTGCAAATCGCCCAATACGATGTGATCTCGCAGACGAATTCCATTTTTCTCAAACTCGCGGATTATCTATCGGCAGTGAACATAGACCCGATGACAAACCTGTTGGAAGAAGCGAAGATTGCCAGGGAGATGGATCGGACTCTGATCGCCACTGGAGCGATAGAACGTCCGGTTGTTAATACCGGATTTCCCCGAACCCCAAAACTGCGAGCACTGCGGGAGAAGTATAATCGCATCAGGAATTGGAATGCTATGGTAAATAACCACCGTCAACGTGTAGCATATTTTTTCTCCAAGCCGCTGGAACAGTACCTGCGCTCCTTGAAGAAGGAGGACGCCGAGGCGTTCCGCAAACTCTTCACCGAGCGCGCGGGACTGTCAAAAGAGGAAGAAAACCTTTTCTTCCCGAAGGGAAAGGATGAGTGATGAAACACCATTTCAAGAAAACCGTTCTGCTGGCATCCGTTTGCGTCTTTGGGCATGGGGCGAATCCCGCGTTGTGCGCGACAAACGACACCGCCGCCTGTGTAACCGTGCAGGAGGAACGTGAGATCAAGGAGGCCATCGCAAAGGCGCCCGAAATGGTACTTTCCCAGACCAACAGCGTCAGGGAGTACACGGCGGCAATCTGGGAAAAAATAAAGAAGTGCCCTGCACCGGAAACGCGATACCGCTACCTTCGCAGACTTATGGAAAGCGCCTGCCGGGTGGACTTCGCGGAGGTGGAGGATCTGATTCCGAAGGACAAAGATTATAAAAAAATAAGGTTGGGGCTGGGTTTTTACACGTGCCGAGAGGAAGAAGTCGTATATCTGCTGGTGAATGCGTATGATCGGTTAATGGATTTCGCTGAAGGTATATGGGAAAAAATCGCATTTGCGCATGCAAGCGTTCCTTGCGTAGAACAATTCGAGCCGTTTTTCATGCTGATCGCGAAGTTGAAATCCGAGAAGAAAAGACTGGGCACATCGCCCTTGGTGACAAAATATATGTCCGTTTATCTAGAAGTCGATTCGGATTATGTAGAGTTTGTGGCGAACCGTATAGAGCGTCGATTTCATTTCACCTATTTGCAGAATCTTTGCGAGTCGCCGGACCTGCAAGACATCGCCCGTTTCAAGGAGAGGTTCAGGCAGGTGGTCGGCAGACCGATACGGACAGAGGAAGAATACAGGGCTGACTCAAGGCGAAAGGTAGAAGACTTTATCAGAAAACGCGAGGAAGGGAAGTAAATGTTTGTCACGTTGCTATTGGCCGCCTCGCTAGAGGTCACGTCGTTGCCCGCGCCGGAATACGCGGACTGCGAGGTTCTTACCAACTGCGTGTTCGACGTGTCGCAGAATGCCGGAGGATTGTTCTCTCTCCGGATCGAACTCGACGCTTCGCCGTCCAACTGCGTGGAGGTGGTGTTCGGGCACGATACGGACGGGGACGGGATTCTCTCGCGCCGAGAGGAGGGTATGATCACGGGGTGGGACTGCGGGGAGTGGAAGGTCGTGGATTGCGCAAACGGCACGGAGACGGTCTGCGCGGGAACGCCGGGGCGCGTCAGGCTCGACTGGCGGCTGTACCTGGGCCGCGACCGGAACCCCCGGTCGCTTTCCGCGGCTGTAAGCGGACAGCCTGTGTTTACGGAGCTGTGCCAGCCTCCTCCCCCGTTCCTCTTCGATCCGGCGTGGAACGCCGCGAAGATCGTCCGCAGGGGGCCGGGGGCATCGAACCCGCGCATCGACTGCTCGGTTGACAACGCCCCGATCACTCTGCTCATCAGGTAAATCGAAAGTTTGAAGGGAGTGCGAAACCATGAAAATCGAACTGCACAGAATCACGATACGGGAACTCGTCGAGGGGTACGTCGATGACGTGGAGAACGGCGTGCGCGGATATGGGGGGAGGCTCGACATCCGTCCGCCGTACCAGCGCGAGTTCGTGTACAAGGAAAAGGAGCGCAACGCGGTCATCACCACCGTCATGCGCGGCTTCCCACTGAACGTCATGTACTGGGTGAGAAGGCAGGACGGGAATTTCGAGGTGATGGACGGGCAGCAGCGGACGATCTCGATCTGCCAGTACGCCAACGGCGATTTCTCGTGGGGCGAACTGGACATCGGCGCGCGCTTTTTCCACCGCCAGCCGGAGGACATCCGTGAACGGTTTCTGAACTATGAGCTGATGGTCTATTTCTGCGAGGGGACGGAATCGGAGAAGATCGACTGGTTCAAGGTCATCAACATCGCGGGGCTGAGGCTGACGGATCAGGAGATGCGCAACGCCGTCTATTCGGGACCGTGGGTGAACGATGCGAAGCGGTACTTCAGCAAGTCGGGGTGCGTGGCCCAGAAGGTCGGTTCGCGGTATCTCAACGGGAACGCGGACAGGCAGGAGTACCTGGAGACGGCGATCATCTGGATGATCAACTCGGCGAAGGACAAGGCGATCGAGGAATACATGGCGATCCATCAGGGAGATGCCGAGGCGACGGAACTGTGGCTGCACTTTCAGACGGTAATCAATTGGGTCGAAACGCTGTTCCCGAAATACCGCAGGGAGATGAAGGGGCTGGAGTGGGGGCGGCTGTATGCGGAATTCTCGTCGCGGAGATATGACCCGCGACGGCTGGAAACCGATGTCGCCGCGCTGATGGCAGACCGGGAGGTACAGAAGAAGAGCGGTGTGTACGAGTTCCTGCTCTCGGACCGGACCCGTCCCGAAAAACTGAACTTGCGCGCCTTCGATGACGACGATAAGCGCGAAGCATACGAGAGGCAGGGCGGCATCTGCCCCGTCTGCAGAAACCATTTCGCGTTCGAGGAGATGGAGGGCGACCACATCATCCCGTGGTCGAAGGGCGGGAAGACCGTGCCCGAAAACCTCCAGATGCTCTGCCGCCGGGACAACGCGCTGAAACGAGACAAGTTCTCTGGTGGCCGGTAGCCGGTAGCGGGTGGGGGACTCGCGTCCATCCTTGCTCACGCCTAACGGTCTTCGCCATTTCTGAATCAGTGTGGCGCGTGAACGACGAACAAATCCGTTTGTCTTCCTCGTAGAGAGTCATGCTGTCGCCCTCCCCTTGTTTATGTTTTTCGGGCCTTTCTCTGCGCTCTCGGCGGCTCTGCGTGAGGCTTTCAAGCGAGGAATCTAGGTTAAATGGATGAGCCGCAGAAAAGCGACAAGAGTGTCGCTTCCCCGAAGAGAGGATGGGCCGGATCAGGGCGATTGAAAGCCTCCGAAGGAGGCGATTTAACCAGTTATAGTAAACGACATAATTATTTGTACTTAAATGAGCAAAGGCTCGACAGTTTCTGGTTGGGGTTCCTGAACTGGGCGAAATAAGAGTCGAGACTACCCGCCAGCGCGACCTCGTCGGGGAAGTACCGGTTGTGCGTCACC
>JAFSTA010000243.1 GCA_017450695.1 Kiritimatiellia bacterium
AAAGAATGAAATCTCCTCTTCACCATTTGGGTGAGATGGATAAATACACCATCTCAAACAACAATTGGCCTTTTGCGCCATTCCTATGCGTTCTTTGCGTTCTTTGCGGCTGAAACAAAAATCAACGGAGGTTTTTAGGTTGAAATTACCTCAGTTGGGTGGTTGGGTAGTTGGGTGGTTGAGTGGTTAGGTAGTTGGGTGGTTGGGTAGTTGGGCGGTTGAAGAAACCTGCCCTCGTGTTCATTCCCTCGTCACGCGGGCGGCGGGCTTCCCCGGCTAATCCGAACTTTTTTTCTTGCTTCGTTTCTGCTATACTACATGGAAATGATGAAAGGGATGACAGGGGTGTTTCAGTCGCTCCCTGTCTATCCGCAGACATCGGAGGAGACATCGAAAGAACACGAAAGGAGCCAACAGACAAAATGAACACCACTCAACGTGATTTCATCCGTAGGGAGGCTATCTCCGGTGCGACGGGCGCGCCGGTTGATTTCGGGCAACACTTTGACGCCGCTTACGCGCGCAAGATTGACGCGTTCGGCTTCATCAGGAGAAACGACCATGCATAAAATCCAATCGTTCTGTTTCGCGCTTACATTTCTGCTGGTATCGTGCGGAGTTGCCGCCGCAGCAGAGAACATTCGTCCGTCCGCCGTATTCGGGACTCTCGAGGAGGCGGAGAAGTATGTCGGGCTGCACCCGCGTTTCGCCAAGGCGTTCGCTTTTCTACGCGGCGACCTTGGGAAGCTGAAGGCGGGGGAGAAGTACGAGATTGACGGTACCAACTGCTGGGCGTTCGTCCAAGAGAGCAACCTGAAGCCAGTTGCCGACCTGAACACCTACGAGGCGCACGGCGCGTTCATCGACATTCAGGTGCCGATCTCCGGATCGGAGACTTACGGCACGATGAAGACGCCCGCCGACGCACGCGCACGGTTTGATACCGCAAAGGACATCGTGCTTTTCAAGGCGAAGGGAGAAATTCGGACGCTTCAGCCCGGTGAGTTTGCGATCTTCTTCCCTCCCGACGGCGCACACGCGCCCGGGTTGTCGGAGACGGGACCGCGCCGCATCCGCAAGATCGTCATCAAAGTCCGTGACTAAACCGGGATTCATCGTCTTTTCCCTCACGCCGAAGGGGAGGGGCGCGCCCCGTCGCGACCGCAATGCGTATCCGGCTTACCCAGCTGAACACGCTTACCCAGCTAACTGCTAGGCAAGGTTTGGGCGAGACGTTCGGGGAAGCGGCACTCCTGCCGCTTCATTCCATTACCACGAGAAACGACAAGAGTGTCGCCTCCCCGATTGGGCGTTCCCACTACACTCTCGTCTATAACTTCAACCTCCGGCGTGTAGGATAGCAAGCTATCTGAATCGAATCACTCACGCAACGCGTGAGCGGGGGCTACCAGCCAACACCTACCAGCCAACACCTTACTTCTGGACGACGGGTTCGAGGGTGATGTTGCGGTATTCGATCGCGTGGCATTCGCTTTGGAGCTGGATGCGTCCGGCGGCGGGCGCGAGATCGAAGAGCTTCAGCACGGTCTTTCCGTTGAGGATGTATTCGGCGGTGTCACCGTCGCAGATGAGTTCCAGGTCGTTCCATTCGCCGTAGGGGCGTTCGGGCGGAACATGCGGCTGCGACTCGATGTCTTGCCACGTCCCGTCGTACTGGATGTTATCGACACGCCCGCACCCGATCAGCGACAGCACTTTGGTTCCGCCGTTGGGGTTCGGCACCCAGCGTCCCTTGTCGTTGACGAACGCCTTCGCGCGAAGGAGGGTCGGGTACTTCGACATGTTGCCGACAACGATGAGATCACCCGTGCGTCCCTGGATGATGTTGCACTCAAACGAGAGATGCCAGATTCCGCCGTACACGCCTTCCGGCCCGATGCAGTGGAAAAGGAGGCCGCCGTCCGCAGTCTTTCCCTTCCGTCCGTTAAACGCCTCGCCGACAAAACGGAACTGCATTTTGAGGTGGTAGTTCTTGTAGGCCTGTTTCGTCGTGCAGCCGCCGAACCCCTCGCCGGTGATGTGCATCGCGCCGTCCTTGACGGTGAAGACTTCCTCCGCCGGTTTGGCGAAGGAGGATTTCTGCATCCACAAGTCCCACCCCTCGTAGTTCTTGCCGTTGAACAGCGAGATTTTTTCCGTGGGCGCAACAGGATCGGGATCGTCCTTGAAGTACTTGCGGTCGGTGATGCAATCGCAAGCCCCGTAACAAGCGGCCGCAAACGTGGCGGCCAACAGCAACGCTACTGCATTCTTCATGATGTTTCTCCTTACCAATTATTTGACCGGTTAAACAAGGCGGACGCGACGAGGCGCGTCCCTCCCCAGCTTTTCAGCTTCCCCGCTCTTCAGCTGGTGCGTAACGGCACCCCGCTGGCGGCGTCAGCCGCCTCGCGTCACTCGAAGCGGATACCGGCACTGTGACCGTGCGCGTCCAGTCCCTCCACCTTCGCGAAAGTCTGGATCGAGCGGATCGTTTCCTTGAGGTCACCCTCCGTAAACTCGACGAAGCTGTGGCGGCGGCGGAAGTCATCGACCGTCAGGCCGTTGAACATCTTGGCGGCGCCGCCCGTCGGCAGCACATGGCTCGGTCCGGCGACGAAATCGCCCGCCGGTTCGGGTGTCCAGGGTCCGATGAAAACGGCGCCTGCCGCGCGCACGTGGCGCAACTGCTGTTCCGCGCGACGTGTCATGATCTCGAAGTGCTCCGGGGCGAACCGGTTGACCAGTTCCATGCCCTGCTTCAGATCGGGCACGACCACGCAGAGGATGCCGTCGTTGTCGATGACGCGTTGGATCATGTCGCGCCGCGACAGGCTCTTCATCTGCGCGCCCATCTCCGCCCAGACCGCCTGCGCCATCGTCTCGGAGGTCGTAACCAACAGCGCCTTCTCGTGTCCGCTGCCGTGTTCCGCCTGGGAGAGCAGGTCCGCCGCGATCCAGGCGGGATTCGCCGTCTCGTCCGCCAGCACCGCGATTTCGCTCGGTCCGGCCACCTGGTCGATGGCGACATACCCGTACACCTGCCGCTTGGCGGAAGTGACGTAGGCGTTGCCGGGACCGACGATCTTCTCGACAGCCCGTACCGTCTCCGTACCGAACGCCATCATGCCGATGGACTGGATGCCGCCCACGCGATAAACCTCCGTCGCGCCCGCCAACCGCAACGCGTACAGCAACACGGGGTTGACCTCGCCGGCGGCGTTACAGGGCGTACAGGCGACGATCTCCTTGACGCCCGCCACCTTCGCGAACGTCACGGTCATAATCGAGGTGGACGCCAGCGGAGCGGTTCCGCCGGGGACATAGACACCCACGCGGTCCATTGGCGTGTAGAACTCGCCGATCGTTCCGCCCCGTTCCGTCTCGTAGCACCACGGATCCCGCAACCCGGTGGCGGCGAAGATCCCCACGCGGCGGTGCGCCTGACGGACGGCCTTCTTGACCGCGGCGGGAACCGCTTTCTCGGCGGCTTCCAGTTCCGCATCCGTCACGCGCATCCGCTTCGGCGTCAGCTTCGCATGGTCGAACTTTTCCACGGCGTCCAGCACCGCCCGGTTCCCGCGCTGGCGGATATCCGCCAGCACGGTTGCGGCGGCAGCTTCCGCCGCCGGGACGAACGCCGGACGGCGCAGGAACTCCTCGACGCGCTTCGCGGGTTTCTCGACGGACCAGCTCTCGATTCTCATCATGGTGGGCCTACTTCTTTTCCTTATCCGCCTTCTTGTCCTTGGCGTCCTTCTTATCCTTGTCTTTGTCCTTGGCGTCCTTCTTGTCGGCTGCCGCCGCCAGCGGATTGCCGAAGGCCATGAAGTCCTGGCTGTAGGAAGGAATCGTACGACCGAGCTTCTCGGCCATCCACTTGCTCACGAGGGAGACGGCGAGCCCCTTCTTCTTGCGGTCGTTCTCCAGCTTCTCCATCGCCTTGGCCTTCTGCTCCTCGTTGCGGATGGAGCTAAGCTTCTTCTCCTCCTTCTCGGCTTCCTTCGCCTTGGCGTCCTCCAGGCGCTCCTCGAGCTTCTCCTTCCGCTTGTTCAGCATTTCCTCGTTCCCCTGCGTGACGATGCGGAACTGACGCGCCTTGACGATCGAGGCGGGAAAGTTCCCTTTGACCTCCTTGTTCTCGGCCCACAGTTTCTTCGCCTCGTTGACGCCCTGGTTGAAGAGCTTCTGCTCCTCGGCGATCTGGGTGCGCAATTCGTTGAACGCATCGTTGTCCATGATCTCGTAGGCTTTGCCTCCGGACATGTCGGTGATCTCGATGAGCTTCATCGTAGCCATCTGGGCGGACGCGAAAGTGGCGACCGCCGCCAACACAGAGAGAATGATACCTTTCTTCATGAGCTTACTCCTCTTTTTTCGGGGTGTCTGGTTTCGGGACGTTCTGCCCTGGAGTCCACTCCTCCAAGACCTTCGCCCGGTTTAACGTTCTCTTCTGCCGGGGCACGCCGCGGAACGGGGTCGGCCCGTCGCGCATCAGCCACGGCTTGTCAAAAACGGGTTTGCAGAGCGGGGGAAGCGGCTCTTTGCGAACCGTCTCCTGCGGTTTCTCCTCGTCCGCCGTCGGTGCCGAATCGGCGGTCTGCGTTACCCCTTCCACCTCGGGCTTGAACGGTTCGTTGCGCGGACGGATGAACGGCGCACGCGGCGTCTCAGGTTCCGCCGCCGCAGGAGGCTCGACGGGAACGGCTGCCTTATCGGCAGCATCCGTTGTCGCCGGTTTCGGCGCGGGTTCGGGGCTGGCAGCAGCAAGGGGCACGGGCGAGGACACCGCCGCCGGCGTTGCGGCGACTTCTGCCTCGGAAACGGACTCCGCCGTCTCCGACACAGGAACAGGTGTCTCCGCTGCAGGAACCGGCGCCTCCGCTTCCGCCGCTGGGGCGGGTGCCTCTTCAGTCGCAGCGGCTGCGGAAGCCTCTGTTTCCGCTACGGGAGCAACCGCCTCGTCGGGCTGGGCGTGGGAAGGTTTCGCGGTGGCGGGCGGTTTCGGGATGGCGGCGGATGCCGCCTCCGCCGGAGTGCCGCGCGCGGAGTCTGCACGGTCGCGGCGGTTGCCGCGACGGCGGTCCGGAAGCGGCGCGAGGAGCGGATCCTCGGGCTGCAACATCGTACACTTCAGGTCTTCGCCGATGAACTTCTCGATGTCCGGAATGATGAATGACTCGTCCTCATCCGCGAACGAAATCGCGATACCGGTCTGTCCCGCGCGGCCCGTGCGCCCGATCCGGTGGACGTAGTCCTCCGGCTCGTAGGGGAAGTCGAAGTTGATGACGAAGCCGATGTCATCCACATGCAGGCCGCGTCCCGCCACATCGGTGGCAACCACAATGCGGGTTTTCCCTTCGCGGAAATCCTCCAGCACGCGCAGACGCTGGTTCTGGCTGACGTCGCCGCTCAGCATCTCGCAGCGGATACCGCGGGAACGCAACCCCTCGGCGACATCCTCGGTCGTGTGGCGGCGGTTGCAGAAGATGAGCGTCCGCGAATCGGGATACGCCTGAATGTGGTTGTACAGGATCTTGAACTTCTGGTTCGCGGTCACCACATAGACGATCTGCTTGATCGCGTTCGGGTTCACCGTGTCGCCTTCGCACTCGCACTTGACCGGCTCCTCCATCCACTGCGAGGCGAGCCTCATGATGTGGTCGCTCAAGGTGGCGCTGTAGAGCATCGTGGCGCGCGCCGACTTGTCGGGCAGGCGACGGATAATCTTGCTGACGTCCGGGATGAACCCCATGTCCAGCATCCGGTCCGCCTCGTCGATCACGAGCGTATCGACATGCCCGAGGTCAATGACGTGCGAGTGGATGAAGTCGAGCAGACGCCCGGGCGTCGCGACCAGCAGATCGACCGGCGCGGAAGTCACCTCGTCGCGCTGGCGGTCATAGTCCATGCCGCCGTAAATGGCGAGACAGCGAAGTCCCGTGTACTTGCCGAGCATCCCCGCGTCCTTCGCGATCTGGATGACCAGTTCGCGCGTCGGGGCGAGAATGAGCGAACGTGGACAACCGCCGCCGGAGGGACGCTTGTCCGGCGTCCGCAGATAGCGGGTCAGGATGGAGACCAGGTAGGCTGCGGTTTTCCCCGTGCCCGTCTGGGCGCGCCCGGCGACGTTTTTCCCCGCCAGGGCGACATCCAGGCTCAGCGCCTGGATCGGGGTGCAGTACTGGAAGCCGAGGTCTGCGATCGCGTGCATCAGCTCGCTGGGCAGATCCAAGTCCTGGAAACGCCTCTTGCCCTCCGCCGGCTCAACCTGGAACGACTGCGGATCCCACTTGGCGTGTTCCTGCTGACGGCGCAGGAGTTCTTCCTGGGTCATAACCCCGCCCGGACGCATTTGCGTGGCGGCGGTGTTTTCCTGCCGCCCCCGGCGCTCTCCGCGGCGCGAGGACGAGGGACGCGCCGTGCGGCGGCCCGACGGCACGGCGGCGCGCGGAACCTGCTGCGCAACCGGCTGCTGCTGGCGCTCCGGTTTGGGAGAACGGGGCGCTCCCTGCCGACTCGAATTATTTCCGGAGGCAGGACGCGCGGTACGGGAGGACGAACGCTTACGGTCCCCCGGACGGCCGCCCCGCCCTGGTTGCGAACCCCGTTTCTGATGCTGTCGCGAAGGCTGCGGCTGTTTTTTTGACTCTTCCGCAACCTTGGCGACCATCCTTTTTTTGCCCATCAACTTCGAGGCGAGTTTTCGTAAAAATCCAAATGCCATGAGAATTTCTCTATCCTAATGAAAAAACAAGGTGCGGAGGCATCTCTGCCCGCACCTTGCTTCAGATGTAAATAACGAACTCGAGACGGGAAACCCCGTCGGGCGTTCGACTAACGCTTCGAGAACTGGAAGCGCTTGCGGGCACCCGGCTGACCGGGCTTCTTGCGCTCCTTCATACGAGCGTCGCGCGTCAAGCACCCTTCCTTCTTCAGCACCGGACGAAGGCTTTCGTCAGCCTCGCAGAGTGCGCGAGCCAACCCGTGGCGAATCGCGCCAGCCTGTCCGCTGATTCCTCCGCCCTTCGCGGTGATGGAGATGTCGTACTTGTCGGTCATCCCGGTCAACGCCAGCGGCTGCGCCATATACTCGCGCAACGCCTCGCTGGGGATGTATTCCTCGGCGGAACGCTTGTTGATCGTCCACTTTCCTTCACCCGGCAACAGGCGCACGCGGGCGACCGCGCACTTCCGACGTCCGGTTCCGGCTGCAATCTCTTTCTTGACCATGCCTTACCTCTCCTCAGTACGCCGCCGGTACGGGCTTCTGCGCCTCGTGCGGATGCTTGTCGCCACGGAAGACCTTGATGCGCGTCATCATCTTACGGGCAATCCTGTTCTTGGGCAACATTCCCCACACCGCCTGCATGATCACGCGGTCGGGGTGCTGCTCCAGCATGGCGGCAGCCGTGAAGTGTTTCAAGCCGCCGCGAAAGCCGGAGTAACGCTGATAATCCTTCTGCTCCAGCTTGCGGCCGGTCAGGAGGACCTTCTCCGCGTTGATCACGATGACGAAATCGCCTTGATCAATCGCGGGAGAGAACGTCGGGCGATCCTTACCACGCAAGGTGTTCGCAATGTTCACCGCCAGACGGCCGAGAGGCTTGCCCGCGGCGTCCACCAGAAACCACTTGCGATTCGTGCCCGGATTTTTGGGAACAAACGTTTTCTGCATTGTCAGTAACCTGTTCTTTGTTGTTCTACTTCGCTTAACACGAACGGCTAGCATAACATTTCCAAATTCCCCCGTCAATCAGAAATTGATACCTTTTTCGGGTCGGGGCGCATCTGCGTTTTTCACCGTGATCTAGGTAGATGCCTGCGATACCGAAACGCGAAGATTTTACCTGGATTCCTCGTTTGGGTTCTCACGCGGAGCCGCTGAGGTCGCGGAGTACGCAGAGAAATTGCCGAAAACAGAGGCTTTTCGATCCCCCCAGCACACACGTTACGAGAGAAAACGGATTCACCCAAATGGTGAAAGTTTGAAAAATTCCGAAGCACATGATTCACCACGGAACAC
>JAFSTA010000244.1 GCA_017450695.1 Kiritimatiellia bacterium
AAAGCGCCATGATTCACCACGGGATATACGGAACTTACGGAATCGCCGTTCCAAGAAACCGATGTTTTCCCGTGTATTCCGTGGTTTCCGTGGTTTTTCAAAGTGTCCAACAGCGGAATTTAGGTTGAATTATACAGATGCACCCCACCGATTGTCGCATCGCGAACGGGCTTGACAATCGGGACTGTTTCTGTGAAAATGCGGGTTCACGTTTTGAACGAAAGGTGGTTGGAAATGAAGTTGAAGAAAAAGGCGAAAATCGCGTTGTTGGTTCCGACGAGCATGGGCGTGCGGATCACGCCGCTGCAGGGGCAGCCCGTGCATTGCAGTTCTCTCTTCCAGATGCAGGCGACCAGCGCGGAGACAAACGTGGCAAGCGTCTCTTCCTACCTCGGTCTCCCCGTCCGCGTGCTGACCGCGTTCGTGAAGGGAAGTCCCGTCGCCCGCTTCATCAAGGACAACCTGGCCTCGCGCCACATGGAGTACGAGGGACCCGAAATCGAGCAGGGCGGTCCGTGGGGCTGCCGCCACCAGTTCAACATCGCCGACAGCGGCCTCGGTTCGCGCGGCCCCCGCGTCTGGAACGACCGCGCGGGCGAGGTGGGACGGCTGCTGAACGCGAAGGATTTCGACCTCGACCGCATCTTCGGGAAGGAGGGCGTGCAGATCGTCCACCTCTCCGGACTGATCGGTGCTCTCTCCCCAGAGACGAGCCGCTTTTGCCTGGAGATCGCCCGCGCGGCGAAACGAAACGGTAGCAAAATCTCCTTCGACCTGAACTACCGCGCCTCGTTCTGGGTCAACCGGGAAAAGGAACTCTCGAAGGTCTTCCGCGAGATCGCCTCCCTCTCCGACGTGCTGGTCGGGAACGAGGAGGATTTCCAGCTTTGCCTCGGCATGAAAGGGCCGGACGCGGGAGGCAAGGACCTCCAGGCGAAGATCGACGGCTTCAAGGAGATGATCGAGCGCGTGCGCAAGGAATACCCGCAGGCGGGCGTCTTCGGCACGACCTTGCGTCAGGTGATCGATACCAACCACCACCTGTGGGGCGCAATCCTGAGAACACCGGACGGATGGCAGGTCGTGCAACCGCGCGAAATCGCGGTGACCGACCGCATCGGCGGCGGCGACGGTTTTGTCGGGGGCCTTCTCTACGCAATTCTCAGGGGCTGGGAACCCGAGAAGTGGATCCAGTTCGGCTGGGCGTGCGGTGCCTTGGCGACCACCCTGCTGACGGACTACGGCCAACCCGCCGACGAAGACCAGGTCTGGGCGATCTGGAAAGGCAACGCCCGCGTCCAGCGGTAAGCCATTGGTTTAAGGTTAGGTGGTTGGGTGGTTAGGTGGTTCGCGTACCGTCTAGAATGACTAGAAGTTCTAGAACCTCTAGAATATCTAACCGCCTCTCAGCTAGCGCGAAGCGCCCCGCCAACTTAGCGGCGGAGGCGTTCGGCGAGGCGGTCTGTCTCGGCGATGCGGAAACGGGTACAGGCCACGGACTGGAGACGGTCGTCGGGATACAGCTTGATGTACGTGGTGCAGAGGATCGTGCCGTCCGGCAACAGCTCCACGCCTGAATACCCCGTGTCGCCTCGCCAACCGCCGTACTTCGTTCCGCTCCAGCTCTTCATCAGGTGGATGCGGTATTGCCCCGGGCGCCCGTGCCGCAGGTCGTCGTAACTGCCCACCCACGCCACATATTGCCCGTAGGTACTACTGCCGAGGGCACGGTCGCGGAACGCCACCACCCAGCGGCCGTCTGGCAACGGCACGCCTTCGTGACGATCGCCCGTCAGCCCCCAGCACGTGTCTTCCGGTTGGGTCCACGTCTTGCCCTCGTCTCGGCTGAAGCACATCATGCTACGCGCCGTGTGGCGGTTCTCGCGGATGAGGAGTCCGATCTCGTTCCCGTCGGGCGAACGCAGCGCAAACGGCTCGCACAGGTTCTTGTTCTCCGCCGTCGCGACGATGCGAGGTTCGCCCCACGTGAAACCGCCGTCCTTCGTGACGCTCATCCACACCGCCTGATCGTCGGCTGGCCGATCCGTCTTCACCTGCGAATTTTTCCGTACCTGACCGAAGAGCGCGCTCGTCCCGTCCTTGAGCGGCAGGAACCCGGTCGGCGGCATTCCGGCGGAGAGGTGCGGCGCAGGTGGCGTCACCCACCAGTTCTTCCCGTTGTCGCAGCTCATCAGGATGCCAAGGCCGCCACCCGTACCGGGCTGGCAGTTCGCGCTGAACGCGCAGAAGTTCACGCCGGAGCCGTCGGGACGCGGCACGGTCTGGAGCGTGGGGCAGTTGCGGTGGAACTTGTACTGCGCCGGCAACTGGTCATCGATACGCGTCCACGAATATCCGCCGTCGTCCGACCGCGCAGCCGGACCGCATCCGCCGCCGTGGTTGATCGTCCAGACGCAGAAGAGGGTTTTGCCGTCCGGTGTGAGAAGCGTCGTGGGATGCCCCTGGTACGTGTCGGGCGTCCCCATCGCGATCACCGTTTGGCGGAATGTATCCTGCGTGAGATCGACCACCGGCAATTCGTCCCGGGGCGTCCGCACGATCTTCTTCGGGGGCTGTCCGTCGGGGGCGGTTTTCGCGAGCGCCGCGATCTCGGCGGCGGAGAGGATGCGCGTCTCGTAGCGCACATCGGCGATCACCCCCTCGAACGGACGGTTCCCGCCTTTCACCGTGTTGCCGAGATATGCCGTGCCGCCTTTGTACACGGAGGGGAGCGGTTTTCCTTTCATTCCCACCTCTGCTTCCTCGCCGTTGATCCACAGTTCGGGAAAGCCCCGGTCATACTCGTTCGTCGTACCCGCCGTGATTGCCACGTGTACCCATCCGTTCGTCGGCAGCAACCCGTTGAATCCCCACGAACTCGGCTTCTCCGGCATGACGATTCCAAATGTCACGCCCGCGAGTCCGGATCCGTCGGAAGGGATCGAGGGGTGCAGGTAGAACGCCGGTGCCTGGATGATGCGCGGGTACGACCGATCACCCTTGCCAGGGCCTTCGATCTTCACCCACGCGGCGAATGTCAATGCCTTCGCCTCCGGCACCTGTATCGCCTCGCCGCAGGCGTGTTCCCCGTCGAACCTGTGCAAATCCCCCGCCGCCGCGACGGTCATAGCCGCCAGCGAAACCCATGCAAACGCAGTCATCCTCATCCGTCCCCCTCCTCTGTCGGTTCTGAGTTCTTGAGTCGGCGGTTCTGTGCAGGCGCATTCATGCGCCTGTTGACGCGCCGTCACTTCGCGATGCCGGCGGCGTATTCCAGCGCGATTAGACTGTAGGAGGTGACGAGAACGGGATCCGCTTCCCACCAGCGGTTGTTCGCGTTCTCCCAATACCCTTCCGGCTTTTGCAGGGAGACCACCTTCTGGATCACGGCGTCGCGCCAGGCGACCTTGCTGCCGTCCGTCCGCACAATCTCGTCGATGCCCGCCGCGTTCAGCGCGCGGGTCAGGATGTCGTAGTAAAAATAGATGCCCTGCGCACCCTGTCCGGGGTTCTCCTCCAGCGTCCAGTGCTTCGTGCAGAAGTCGAGTGCGGAGACGACGCGCGGATCGTTCCGCTGCAGCTGGCAGTGCATGAGGGCGAGCAGTCCGTCGTAGGTGATGGAGCCGTACGCCTGCAACAACGGACGCTTCCCTTCCCCTTCCCCGCGCGGTTGCGGCGTTCCCTTGGCGTCCGCGCCGGGGGCGGCGGCGAAGCTCTTGGTGTAGAGGAAGCCGCCGTCCTTCTGCTGCATTCCGCTGACATACTTCAGCGCGTTCTCCCAATTCAGATCGACCTTTTTCTCCCCTGCCGGACGGAACTCTTCGACATCCTGCGTCACGCGCATCGCGTCGATCGCCATCGCGGTGTTGCTCAGGTCGGTGTGGCGGCGTCCGCCACGGTCGTACCCGTAGCCGCCGGTATGCTCGTCGTCGCCGGTCAACTGGGTACTCGCCGTGTATTCGCGCGCCTTCAGGATTACTGGAATCACATCCTTGCGTCCCGTCGCGTGAAGCGCCATCATGCAGACCGAGGTGTTGTAGTTGCCGAGTCCCGCGCCGCCGCGACGCGGATCGGGCGTGTAGATGCCTCCGTCCGGCTGCGCCTTGCCGAGGATGAACCGGACCGCCGCGTCAAGCTGCTTGTCGTATTTCGCCTCCTTCGCGTTGGCGATCGCCCAGACGGGCAGGCCCGTCAAGGCAGGGAAGCGCTTGTTCGACCAGCACCCCGCCTCCTGCTGATTGGACGCGAGCCACGCCAGCCCCTTCTGGATCGCCGCGCGGGCGGCTACCTCATTCGCCGATTCCACGGCACGCACGGAGAACACGGAAAGAACCGTGCATCCAACCAGTGTCAGTAACCTCTTCATGTCAATCCTTTCCAAGTGTCTGGCGGTTCTAGCTTATCTAGAGCTTCTAGCTTATCTAGCGCTTCTAGCTTGTCTAGAGCTTCTAGTTTTTCTAGAACATCTAGACAAGCTTTCGCGCCGCACGCCTACATCCGCGTATAGCGCGGCCCGTCGCCGCCCTGCGGGAACGTCCACTCGATGTTTTCGAGCGGGCATTTGATCTGGCAGGTCTTGCAGTGCAGGCAGTTCGAGAAGTCGATCTGGAGCTTCCCTTCCTCCGCGCGATAGACCTCCGCGGGGCAGAAACGCAGGCAGGGCGCGCCGAACTTCTTCGTACACTCGCCGCACTTCGCCGGATCCTTGATGCGCAGATGGCAGGGCTGATCCTCATCGTGGATCGTGCCGGACATGAAGACGTCCGTCAGCTTATCCACCGACAGCGCGTTGCCCGGCAACTCCGGGAACTCCGGCAGCTTGCCGCCGCGCAGCGGAAGCGTCGCCTCCGCATCCCCCTCCATCGGCACCTGCCAGAAGGGGAACCAGCCGAAGGTCGCCCACGCGCAACCCGCCGCCATCACGCCGAGCAGCGTGTTGTACGAGAACGGGGCGCGGACGTTGCGGACGCGCCACAGCTGCTTCCAGCCCTTCGTTTTCTTCAGGGCGTCGGAATAGCCCTTCAGCGCGGCCTCCGAGAAATCCTTCTTCTGCCAGCAGCCGGCCAGCGTGTCGCCCGCCGCGATACCGGACTCGATCGCGATATGCGCGCCCTTGATGCGCAGCGTATCGACCAGACCCGCGCCGTCGCCGACAATCAGCGCGCCGTCCGTCGCCACTTCCGGCACGGAGTAGAACCCGCCTTCCGGAATCACCTTCGCGCCGTAGGCAACCGTCTTGCCGTCCTGGATGTGGGCGGCGAGCGTCGGGTGCGCCTTGAAGAGGCGGAAGAGCCGATGCGGATCGTCTTCGGGGTGCGCGTAGTCAAGCGCGTAGGCATAGCAGATCATCACCTGCGTCGGCGAGGTGTGATAGACGAAACCGCCGCCGTAGGTCGAAAGGTTCGCCGGATACCCGAAGGTATGGGCGATCTCGCCCTCGCGTTCCTTGTTCTCCGGGATGTCGATGATCTCCTTCACGCCGACCGCGTAGGACTGCGGACGTTTGCCCTGCAACCCCTTCTTCTCGATGAGCCGGTTCGTCAGGATGCCGCAGCCGCCTTCGCCCAGCACCACCACCTTGGCGTAAATCTCCTCGCCGGGGGTGAAGTTGCTCTTCGGGTTGCCCTTCGCATCCACGCCCTTGTCGCCGATCTTAACGCCGACAATCCGCCCCTTGGCGTCTTCGAGCAGTTCCGTCGCGGCGAATCCGGTATAGACCTCCGCGCCTTCCTTCTCCGCGATCTCCGCGAGATACTGGGAGAGCTTCGTCAACGAGCCGACCGGATAGCCCTTGTCCTGCATCATCGGCGGCACCCACGGAACGGGAATCGACTTCTTGCCGTTCAGCAGCACATGGAACGATTCCTTCGTCACGCGCGTCGCGAACGGGCGGTTGCGGTTCTTCTCCGAGGTCAGTCCCTCGATCTCCGCCTCCGTCAGGAAGCCCTTGACGCACTCGTCGTCGAAGACCAGCCCCGACAGCACATGGCTGCCGACGTTGCGCCCCTTGTCGATCACCATCACCTTGGGCAGCTTCTGCGCACCCTGCGCCTTCAGCGTGCGCAGGAGGCGGATCGCCGTCGCCAGAGAGGCGACGCCCGCACCCACGCAAAGAATATCCGTCTGAATCTGTTTTGCCATGGTCAGTCCCTCCCTACTTCTTCGCCTGTTCCTTTTCCACCGCCGCGATCAGCTGCGGCAGGATCTCCAGCGCGTCGCCGACGATCCCCAGATCCGCCACGCCGAAGATCGGCGCGTTCGGGTCGGAGTTGACCGCGATGATCGTGTCCGAAGACTTCATTCCCTCCAGGTGCTGGATCGCGCCGGAGATGCCGAACGCGAGGTAGAGCTTCGGGCAGACCGTCTTGCCGGTCTGACCCACCTGATGCGCCACGTTCACCCAGCCCGCATCTACACAGGGGCGCGAGCAGCCCATCACGCCGCCGAGCAGCTTCGCCAGCCGCTCCACCAGCGCGAGGTTCTCCGCCTTCTTCAGCCCGCGTCCGCCCGACACGATGATCGACGCGTCCTGGATGTTCACGTTGTTCGGGTCGCGGATCGTCTTCACGAGCTTCGTCAGCGCCTTCGCCAGCTTCAGCGTCTCCGTCTTGATCTCGCCCTGCCGCTTCGGATCCGGCGCGGCCTTCTTGAAGACCTTCGGGCGGACGGTGGACATCTGCGGACGGTGGTCCGGCGTCATGATCGTCGCCATGATGTTGCCGCCGAACGCCGGGCGCGTCTGGTGGAGCAGCAGCGTCTTGCCGTCCTGCGACGGCTTGATCTCCAGCCGCGTGCAGTCGGCGGTCAGCCCCGTCTGGCAACGGGTGGCGACCCGCGCGAAGAAGGCGCGGCCGATCGCCGTCGCCCCGGCCAGCACGACCTCGGGCTTGTGCTCGTTGATCAGTTTCGCCAACGCCTCGGTATAGACGTTCGCCTCGTACTCCGCCAGTTCTGGCTGGTCCGCGACATAGACGATGTCCGCGCCGCCCGCGATCAGCTTCTTCGCCGCGTCGCCCAGCTGGTACCCCAGAATGACCGCGCACAGCTTGCAGTTCCGGTCCTTCGCCAGCGTCCGACCCGTCGTCAGCAGCTCGAACACCACGTCCTGGATCTTGCCGCCGATCTGTTCCGCGAAGACCCAGATGTTCTTGTACTGCGAGAGATCGGATGTGCCGGTCTTCTGCACCTCCACGGCGGAAATGGCCTTGAACGGGCAGGAAGTGACACACTTGTTGCAGGCGATGCACTTGCCGCCATCGACCTCGGCCAGTTTCTTCTTGCTGTCCTTCCGCTCCACCATGCTCAACGCGGCGGCGGGACAGTTCTTCACGCACTTCGTGCAGCCCACGCATTTGGCGGCATCAATGATAATCGGCGCATCTGCCATGGTTACACCCCCAGTTTCTTCTTTTTCAAAATGCCCATGATCGCCTTCACGGCGGCGGCGGAATCCTTCCGCGCGTCGATCTTCTCTCCGCCCGTCTTCACCGGCGGCGGGAAGGTGTCAACCACCTTCGTCGGCGACCCTTTCAGCCCGAGGCGCTCGGGATCGGCGCCCGTGTCCTTCGCCATCCAGACCTGTACGTCGGCGTGCTTGGCGGCAACCCAGCCGCTCAGCGTCGCGAAGCGCGGCGTCGCCGCCTCCTTCACCACCGTCATCACGGCGGGCAGATGCCCCTCGATCACCGCCGTGCCGTCGTCCATCAGTGTCTCGACGGTGAACCGTCCGCTCCGGTCGATCTCCAGGCTCTTCACGTAGGTGACGAGCGGCAAATCCAGATCCTCCGAGACTCCGGGGCCGACCTGCGCGGTGTCGCCGTCGATCGCCTGCTTGCCGAACAGCACCAAGTCCGGCCTCGCGGTGATCTTCTTGATCCCGCTCGCCAGCGCGTAGGCCGTCGCCAGCGTGTCCGCGCCCGCATACGCGCGGTCGGAAAGCAACACGCCGTCGTCCGCGCCGCGCGCCAACGCCTCGCGGATGATCACCTGCGCCTGGGGCGGCCCCATGGAAATCACGCTGACGCGCGCCCCCGTCTCGTCCTTGATCCGGAGCGCCAACTCCAGCGCGTACTCGTCAAAGGGGTTCAAGATACTCTCTACGCCCTCGCGCTGCAACGTCTTGGTCACCGGATCGATGCTGATCTTCGTCGAGTCCGGCACCTGCTTGATGCATACAATTATGTGCATAGCTCTTCCCTCTCTGGCGGCGAACCCGCCATTCCATTACAACCAAGCCATTAAACCACAAAAAAGTCAACCTGTCATGTCCACTATTCGGTTGATTTTTCGGCGGGGACGATGCCCCGCCGCCACGAGAATGCCCGCCCTCTCCCCGTCCTGTACACGGGGCGGCAGCTCCGCGTCTCCCTAAATGAACTTTTGACAAAACCCGAATACTATGCGAAACTATTGGCTTTCCAAGAGGCGGTAACCAATGAACGACATGAACATGGGGATGAATTTCACGGCCCGCGCGCAGCGAGCAATCCAGCTGGCGGAACGCGAGGCGAAACGTTTCGGGCATACCTATATCGGCACGGAACACCTGCTGCTCGGTATCTGTGCGCTGGGAGAGGGACTGGCGGTCCAGGTTCTGGACGGGCTGGCGGTCTCCCCCTCCGACATCCAGATCGCGGTGGAGCGGATGATCGGCTTCGGCGGCGACATGCAGGTCAAAGGCGACCTTCCCTACACGCCGCGCACCAAGAAGGTCCTGCAGCTGGCGATGGCCGAGGCGCACGCGATGCAGCAGAACCAGGCGGGCACGGAGCATCTGCTCATCGCCCTGCTGCGCGAGGGGGAGGGCGTCGCCTTCCAGGTGCTGGACTCGCTGGACGTCCATCTGCCCGACGTCATGGACGCGGTGAACCGCGCCACGCGCGGCGACCTGCCGGAAGATCTGCCGATGGACGGGCGTGACTTCGAACGCGAAATGTATGAAAAAAATAAGGCCATGCCGGATCCAGATGAGCCTCCCGAGTTGATGGAGGACGAGGACGGGCCCGGCGAGGCGAGCGGCCGCGAGCAGTTCAGCGGCAAGGGCGGAAAGGGCAAGACGCCCGCGCTCAACGCCTTCGGGCGCGACCTGACCGCGCTGGCGCGGAACGGCAAGCTCGATCCGGTCATCGGGCGCAAGAAGGAGCTGGCCCGCGTAATCGAGATTCTCCTACGCCGCACCAAGAACAACGCCGCCCTGCTGGGCGAGGCCGGCGTCGGCAAGACGGCCGTTGCCGAGGGCCTGGCCCAGGCGATCGCCGCCGGCGAGGTTCCGGAGTCCATGCAGGACAAGCGCGTCATCGCGCTGGACATGGCGCTGATGGTGGCGGGCACGAAATGGCGCGGCCAGTTCGAGGAGCGCATCAAGTCCGTCCTGCAGGAGGTGAAGCGCGAACAGAACGTGATCCTCTTCCTCGACGAGCTGCACAGCATCGTGGGCGCGGGCGGCGCGGAGGGCGCGATGGACGCCGCCAACATCATCAAGCCCGCCCTGGCGCGCGGCGAGCTGCAGTGCATCGGCGCGACGACCCTGAACGAGTACCGCCGTTTCATCGAGAAGGACGCGGCGCTGGAACGCCGCTTCCAGACCGTGCGCGTGGATGAACCCTCCATCGCCGAAACGGTCGAGATCCTGGCGGGGATCGCCGGCAAGTACGAGGCGCACCACAATGTGAAGTACGATACGGCGGCACTGGAGGCCGCCGCCCGCCTGACCGCCCGCTACCAGCCCGGACGGCAACTGCCCGACAAGGCGATCGACGCCATCGACGAGGCGGGCGCCGCCGTGCGCATGGCCGCGGCGGGGCGTCCGCCGGAGATCAAAGAACTGGAACTGCGCATCGCGGCGATCCATGAACAGAAACAGGACGCGATCAACGAACAGCAGTTCGAGGTGGCGGCGAAACTGCGCGACGAGGAATGCGCGGAGACCGAACGCCGCGACCAGTTGCTTGCAGCCTGGCGCGAGGAACACAGCGAGAAGTGCCTGCCCGTGACGGTAGCCGACATCCAAGCGACGGTCGCGCGTTCCACGGGCGTTCCGCTGGAACGGCTGAGCGAGAGCGAGAAGGCGAAGATGCTGCACATGGAGGAGGAACTGGCGCGCACGGTGGTGGGACAGGAACCCGCCATCCAGTCGCTCGCCCGTTCGCTCCGACGTGCGCGGGCGGGACTGAAAGACCCGCGCCGCCCCATCGGCTCGTTTATCTTCCTGGGACCGACCGGCGTCGGCAAGACCCTGCTGGCAAAGACCATCGCGACGGAACTGTTCGGGAACGAGAAGGCGCTGATCCAGCTCGACATGTCGGAGTACATGGAGAAGTTCACCGTCTCGCGCCTGGTCGGGTCCCCGCCGGGATACGTCGGCCACGAGGAGGGCGGTCAGTTGACGGAGAAGGTGCGCCGCCGCCCCTACAGCGTCGTCCTCTTCGACGAGGTGGAGAAGGCGCACCCGGACGTGATCCACATGCTCCTGCAGATTCTGGAGGAGGGCCGCCTGACCGACGCACAGGGACGACAGATCGACTTCCGGAACACCGTCGTGATCCTCACCTCCAACCTGGGGTTCGACGAATCCAACAACCGGAGTCTGGGGTTCGTGCGCGAGAGCGTGGCGGAGGATTACGAACGGCTGCGCACCCGCATGATCTCGCTGGCGAAGCAGGTTTTCAAGCCGGAACTGCTGAACCGTTTCGACGACATCATCGTCTTCCGCAAACTGCTGAAAGACGACATCGTAAAAATCCTCGCCATCGAATTGGATCATCTGCAGGAGAGGCTGGCGGAACGCGGCATCACGCTGAAGATGAACGCGGAGGCGACGGACTTCCTCGTCGAGAAGGGGTTTGATCCGGCGTTCGGCGCGCGCCCGTTGCGGCGCACGGTGGAACGGCACGTGGAGGACGAGCTGGCGGAGGAACTGTTGCGCGGAACCCTCACATGCGGCACGGTCGAGGCGGCCGTCGCCGAGGACAAGAAGTCACTGGTTTTCAAGATGGCCGGCAAGTGAGCCGGGGCATCAACACAAGCAAAGGAGAACGGATATGGAAGAGCAAATCAAGGCTGTACTGGAAAAGCTGCGCGGGATGCTGCAGGCGGACGGCGGCGATCTGGAACTGGTCGCGATCGAGGGAAAGACCGTCAAGCTGAAGCTTGTCGGACACTGCGGCAGCTGCCCGTACGCGATGATGACGCTGAAGCAAGGCATCGAAGACAACCTCCGTCAAGCCGTCGATCCCGAAATCGTGGTGGAGCGCGTCGGATAATAGGCATCGTCGCGTGAGGGAAACCGACTGCGAGGGCGCCGTCGCTACGCAAGCGGACGCGACGGGGCGCGTCCCTCCCAATTCGGGCAACGAGGACGTTGCCCCTCCCCCGGAAAGTTAAATCGCTTCGCTTGAAATGGTTAAATGGTTAAATTGGCGAGACACCGAAAGGCGGTCCGCGCTGATTGAAAGCCGCGTCAGCGGCGATTGAACCATTTAACTTTTTAAAAGCGCCCGCGACTGTCTGCGCAGAGGGGGGTGCAAGGACAACAACAGAAACAACGGATAGACAACTTGCTGGCGGTCGTCGCGCAACCGCGAGCCGACTGGGAAACGTCGCGCGGTTGCGCGACGAGCGTAAGCGTGTTGTCTATCCGTTGTTTTGGGT
>JAFSTA010000245.1 GCA_017450695.1 Kiritimatiellia bacterium
AAAGAATGAAATCTCCTCTTCACCATTTGGGTGAGATGGATAAATACACCATCTCAAACAACAATTGGCCTTTTGCGCCATTCCTATGCGTTCTTTGCGTTCTTTGCGGCTGAAACAAAAATCAACGGAGGTTTTTAGGTTCACTCTTTCACTTTCTTTTCCGCTTGACGCGGGGGGGAAGAATTGATAATGTAAACATTCGTTTACGATACAAAGGGGTCAAGATGGAACGGAGAGACGGACAGAATACGCGAGAGGCGATCCTGGTTGCGGCGACGGAGGAATTCGCGGAGAAGGGGTATGATGGCGCTTCGCTACGTGGCATCTGCGTACGGGCAGGGGTTAACATCGCCTTGGCGAATCGGTACTTCGGTTCGAAAGAGGCCTTGTACAAGCGTGTGGCGCAACGCCTTTTCGGAGATTTGGGGTCTCCGCTCGCGAATTTGGCGGATGGTGTTGACTCGCAGTCGTCTTGGAAAAAGGCGATTGAAACGTGGGTGGGATCCTTTCTCTACATGACAACGACGACGAACCGTCCGCAGTCTCTCTGCGCGAAACTCTTTCGCCATGAGGTGACGCATCCCTCCAAGTTCCAGATGGAATTGAAGAGCGAGTTCGGAAGGCCCGTTTATCATTCGTTGCGGTCTTTGGTGTCGATGGCGGTTTCGGATGAGGAGCAGATTGATTTGCGCACGGCGTCGATTTGGGCACAGGTGGCCGTCTATGCGTTGGCGGATTCGGTTTGGCTGGAGTCATTCCGTCCGTCCGGCGTTCCGCTGGAAGAGTGGGCGGAAAAGTTGTGTCGTCAGATTTGTGAAGATGTTTTCGCGCAACTCAAATACCGGGGGGAGTCGTGAAAGAGAAGAGGAGTTTTTTCCCGTTGTTCCTAACCAATTTCTTCGGGGTTCTCAACGACAACTTCCTGAAGACGTTGGCGGGTTTTATCGTGATCGGCTGGATTCCGGACGAGCGGCTTCAATCCGTGGCGATGGGGTGTACGGCCGGTGCTCTGGTGTTGCCGTACATTGTCTTTTCGCCTTTGGCGGACGCGTTGCTGTTGCGGCACAGCAAACGGCAGATCGTGCGGATCGCCAAGTGGGCGGAACTGCCAATCATGCTCCTTGCCGTGCTTGGGTTCCTTTGCCATTCGGTCACCGTTGTCATCATTTCGGTCCTGTTGATGGGCGTTCAGAGTTCTCTGTATTCTCCGGCGAAGTACGCGCTGGTTCGCGATATCGGTGGCACGTCGCGGGTTTCCGCCGGAATGGGGGGCATGGACGGGTTGAGCTTCCTCGGCGTCCTGCTGGGGACCGTACTCGCCGCCTTTGTCGTCGATTATGCGCCCGCGTGGATGCAGTACGCCTGTCTCTGGATTTTTGCCGGCGCCGGATTGTTGTTCAGTTACACCATTCGGGCGGACGAGGAGGGGCCGACAGAACGCCGCTCGGTTAACCCCTTCACTTTTTTGAAATCGGTTCATGCGGTCGTTTCGCGGTATCGGGGACTCCATGCGGTCATCTACACGCTTTCGATTTTCTGGTGGACCGGGGCGATGCTCCAGATCGGGTTGCTGATTTACGGGAAGCAGGTTCTCCAGCTCGATTCCTTCCACACGGGACTGATGATGGCGCTGGCTGCCGTCGGAATCGTGGCGGGAAATCTGGTCGCCGGCGCGATTGCCGACAAACACTTTCTCATCGGCGGCACCTTGTTGAGCGGGGGAATCTCTTCCGTCTTGCTCTTCGTGCTGTATTTCTGCCCCCTCTCCCTTACGGCGTTCCATATTGTTTTGGTTCTTCTTGCCTTCCTGCTGGGTGTTTTCAAGCTTCCCTTGGATGCGGAAGTCCAGAAGCGCGTAGCCGGGCCAACGTTGAATTGCGTGCTCGCCTATTTGAATCAGGTCTCCTTCCTTTTCATCCTGGCGGCATCGGTCGTTTTCGCGCTCATGGGCATCGCCTTCGGACCGCGCGCGTTTCTCCTCCTGCTGGGAATCGTTCTCGCGGCGACTTCCGTCTGGTTCACCTTCAATTACCGAAGCGTCCTTTGTTTCGTCGGGCGCTGGATTTTCCGCCGTCGGTACGATGTGCGTGTGGACGGACTGGAAACGCTGGAAACGGGCAAGACCTATCTGGTGTTGCCGAACCATCCCGCGATTGTCGATCCGATGCTGGTATGCGCGGAACTCTACCGCACGCCGCTGCGACCGCTTTCGGACGAACTTTTCTTTACGCGAGGCGGCATCTCGCGGAAGGTGTTGACCGTGCTGGACAGCGTGCTGGTTCCCGACCTGCGGAAACACGCCACGGCGGGACGAGCGAAAGTGGCGCGTTCTTTGACCGGTATCGTCACCACTGCCCTCGCGGAGGGAACACCTGTCATCTTTTATCCGTCCGGACACATTTGGACGAACGGGCGAGAGGAGATCGGGACGCGGCAGCTCGCGTACAACGTCTGCCGCGAATTGCCGCCGGATGTCGAGGTGATCGGGGTGCGTACCACGGGGCTGTGGGGGAGTATCTGGAGCCGTGCGGGACGCGACTCATCGCCGCCATTCGGACCGACGCTCGCCAAAAGCATCCTGCTTTGGTTCGGTTGTCTCGTTACGCGCCGCAAGCGTTCCGTGACCATGCATCTGGAAAACCTCACCGGGCGCGTGAAGGAGTGGCGCACACTCACGCGACTGGAGTTCAACAAAAACCTGGAAGCCTGGTACAGAAGAGAAAAAGAGTGAAATGGTTAAAAGGTTAAATGATTAAATAGTTAAATCGCCTCCTTCGGAGGCTTGAAATCGGCGCGAGCGCCTTTAAATGGTTAAATGATTCAATAGTTAAATCGCCTCCTTCGTGGCTTGAAATCAGCCTGATTTAACTTTTTCAAAGCGAAGCGATTTAACCATTGAACTTCCCCCGCTTTGGGGAGGGACGCGCTCCGTCGCGTCCGCAAGCGCGAAGGTTCAGGAATCGCTCCGGTCCAATTTAACCATTTAACCATTTCAAAGCGAAGCGATTTAATTTTCCCCTGTCGAAGCGATTTAATTTTCTTTGTTCCGTGGTTTACACCTTCCCGTCGCCCCGTCAATTTAACCATTTAACCATTTCAAAGCGAAGCGATTTAATTTTCCTATGGCGCAGCGATTGAATTTTTCCTCCGTGGTTCAAACTCTCCACTAGCGGAATCCAGGTTTCTCTCTTTCACCATTTCACTTTTTAGTGCGAATTGATTATGCCATTCCAAATAAAGATTTGGAATAGTTTATGCCAATCCAAATTTGTATTTGGATTGGCATTGACATTCGGAAGGGAGATTTGGTATGATTTTCGGGTATGAACAACTCCATTCAGAGAATGTATGAATCGATGTTTGCGGATCATTTCGCAACCAACCGTCAGATGATCCTCCTTTCCGGACCCCGGCAGGTGGGCAAGACGACTCTCGCCAAGTCAATGGCGGATTATTACCTGAACTGGGACAGGAGGTCTGACAGGGTTCTGTTCCTGAAAGGCGAGGATGAAGTGGCCAGGGCCGCGAGGCTTGAGGTACGCCGTAGCGTGCCGCCCGTTGTCGTGTTCGATGAGATTCACCACTATCCGAAATGGCGGCAGTTCCTCAAGGGTTATTTCGATACATACGGGGAGAGCGCGAGGACACTTGTCACCGGGTCTGCGAGGCTTGACCTGCGGAAGCGAGGCAAGGGGGACAGTCTCATGGGGCGTTACTTTCCATTTCGGATGCATCCGTTGTCGGTCGGAGAAATCCTCAGACCCCGGAAGCCGGAGGCGGAAACGTCGCGGCCAAGGGAGATTTCAGAAGATCTCTGGCGGGTGCTTGTTGAGTTCGGCGGATTTCCGGAGATGTTCAGCTCGCGTTCGACGGTGTTCGCCACGAGATGGAGAAGGTTGCGGCGAGAGCAACTTGTGAGGATAGACATTGCCAACGAAACGGGCATACGCGACCTGGACCAGCTGGATGCGCTTGTGGAAATCTTGGCGCAACGTTCCGGGCAGCAGGTCGTCTATTCCTCGTTGGCGGCGGAAGTGCAGACGAACGAGGTTACCGCCAGGCAGTGGATCTCGACACTCTGCTCGTTCTTTTACGGTTTCACTGTTCGTCCTTGGTTCCGCAACGTGAGCAACTCGATCCGCAAGACTCCGAAATGGTATCTGCGTGACTGGTCGGGGATCAAGGACCCTGGCGCAAGAAGCGAGACGATGGTGGCATGCCATCTTCTGAAAGCTGTCGAGACATGGACGGATCTTGGCTACGGTGATTACGGGTTGTTTTATGTGCGCGACAAGAACAAGAACGAGGTTGATTTCTTGGTCGCCAAAGACGGTGAACCGTGGATGCTCGTCGAGGTCAAGACGTCGGACACCTCGTTGTCCGCCACCCTCACGGGAATGCAGAGACAACTTGGCGTGGGGCTTGCCCTACAGGTCGTGACGAATCTGGATTTCGATGATGTCGATTCGTTTACACCAGGTAAGGCGGCTGTAGTACCGATGCGCACATTCCTAAGCCAGTTGCCTTAGACGGCGTAGCAACCATGGATACATGGACCTTAAATGGTGAAAAAGTGAAATGGTTAAATCGCCGCTGGGGCGGCTTGAAATCGGCGCGGTCCGCTTTCGGAGTGGGCATGGGGCAAAAGGGATCAAAGCGACAAGTATGTATTCCGTCAAGTAGAAAATCCGGAAAAATTTGCTGACGTGAGGATGTTTCCCGGATAAAGCGGTGGCTGCGCGGACGCAGGTCCGCGCTCATTTCTTGGGTTTTCCGCTTCCTTGTCCCGAATCCGGCTATTTCGCGGTTTCCG
>JAFSTA010000246.1 GCA_017450695.1 Kiritimatiellia bacterium
AAAGAATGAAATCTCCTCTTCACCATTTGGGTGAGATGGATAAATACACCATCTCAAACAACAATTGGCCTTTTGCGCCATTCCTATGCGTTCTTTGCGTTCTTTGCGGCTGAAACAAAAATCAACGGAGGTTTTTAGGTTAAATCGCTTCGCTTTGAAATAGTGAAATGGTTAAATTGTCCGGGCGGCGGACGCGACGGGGCGCGTCCCTCCCGTTCGCCGTGTCGCTTCCCCGAAACAAGCGCCGATTTAAAGCCGCGTCAGCGGCGATTTAACCATTTAATCTTTTAACCATCTAGAGGACAGGGGGGAGCAGCCCGATTTAAAACCGCGTCAGCGGCGATTTAACCATAACTTTTCACGTACTCCTGGTGGGTTGAAATTTTGCAGACTTCCACCATTTGGATGAATCCGTTTTCTGTATATGCGGGCGATTGAAAAGCCTCTGTTTTCGGCTCTTTCTCTGCGTACTCTGCGGCCTCAGCGGCTCTGCGTGAGACCCCACGAGGAACGAGGAATCCAGATTCAACGGAGACCGGTGGTTTTGCCTTCCATCAGCACTTCCGGTCTGCGGGCGAAGGCGATTTCGTCTTTCTCGGATGCGGGGGTATCGGGCAAGGTTCCGTAACATCCGCCCCAGGTATCGACGAACGCGCAATGAACACCGTCGGCCGTCATTATACGATGGAGATACACCCAGAAATCATCACGCTTGTTGCGTCCCCCCGTCTCCGTCAACGCGGCAACCTTCCCCCGTTCTTTCGCGAACGCACTGACGAGTCTGAGCTTGCGCACCGTTTCGGTCAACGCCGTTTCCGCCACGTTGTCGTCGCCATGACCGATCGAGTAGTCGTCGAAGCCAACCAGATCCACGTACCCGTCACCGGGGTAGTATGACAGGAACGTGTTTTTCTCCTGCTCCCCTTCCGTCCCGAACTCTTTCCATGTGCGGTCAGGCGTATAGGCGAAGAGAATCTGCCCATCGCCGCATTCCTTCCGAAGGTAATCCGCTGTCATGCGACAAAAACGGCGGAACTCCTCCGGCGTACACCAACCGCGTCCCCACCAGAACCAGCCGCCGTCCATCTCATGTGGATGCCGCAGAATCACGGGGATTTTCTCGCCCGTCTCCTCATCGACCAACCCATTGAAGAACGAGGCGGCATCACGGAGCATGGCGAGATACCAGTCGCGGGGAGTGGCGAACGGTTTGCGGAGGATCCGCTTGTCCAGGCATCCCGTTCCGCACGGGGCTCCCGTCCCGTCCAGAATCTGCCTCACCACATTCCGGTTCTCGCCGGAGGACTTGAACCGGTATGACGCTTGCCGGAATCCATTCGTGCAGTAGGGCTGGTCGAGATGCCAGCTGAAGACCGTAATTCCGCCGAACTCGCGCCAGTGGCGTTTGATGGCCGCCGTCAGGGAAGCGCGATTGATGGTGTAATACCGGGGCGAATTCCAAGTCCCGGCAATTCCAGCCAGATCAGAGTACCCGATCACGGTACGCCGACCGTCTGCGAATTTCGCGTACCCGCACTCCAGTTTGACATCTGCCGTCGGCTTGGGCGAGATTCCCTCCTCGGTAACCAACGCGTGTCGTGGATCGCCCGTCTTGACCCACGGATCCATCCACGGATGCGTCCAGGCCCAGTAATAGCCTGGTGAATCCGCCACCGCTTTCAGCTTGTCCAAAATCCGCGCCGCAGGTGAACCGGCGGAGACCGCCACCGCATTGCCAGCAAGGATCAGGAACCCGACTCCCGCAATCAACACGCGCCTCATTTTTCACACCCCTTCCCCGTTTCCGCCGCACGGGATTCATTTTCATCCAACGAAAGCGATCCGCCATCGGCAAGCCGGATCTGAAAGCCCGTCTCGCGAACATCCGTCGAAGCAGTCACGCCCGCGATCGGATTCCGTCCTTCGCGATAGGGATAGAGAACCGTCACGATCCGGCGACTTTTCTCGAAAACTCCTTCGACCACCGGGGTTGGGATCGGGCGATGCTCATGCGGACCGCCGACCCAAATGGGCATCCAACCCTGGAAGTACGGTTCGTGTTGTCCCTTCCTGTCCGTGATCTTCACCTCCGGATCACTCATGGCTGCGGCGAGGCCGATGCCATCACCGAAATCACCCGTGAAGGTCTGCCCGTTGATCGCGAGCGCACATTCCTCCAGATGCCACATAATCTCGAACGCGTGTTGTTTGTCATCTGGCGCGGTAAGGCGGTCGATGACCACAAAGAACGGCGCGAGACCTAGCTGGGTCTTCAAGAAAAGTACGGTGCGATCGTGAACCGCCGGCATCTGCTTCGGACCATAGCCGTCGGTGAAGGTGGAACGGGCTGTGTCGCGGGCGGATGTAGTGGTGAAAACGACATCGGCCTTCGCATTGATGTCCTCGTCGCGCCAACGATAGGTACGGCGACGGTTCTGCTCGAATCCGTCGATACGGATGGTGTTGTGCGCCCGGGTGGAGAGAACGTACTTGCGGCAGTCGGACGAGTCATACATGTAGTTGCCGCCCTCGGTGAGCAACTGCTTGCCGTATGCACGCATCACGAAATTGAGCTTGTCCTCGTGCTGGTGACCGCGCCCGAACGGCGAACCGTCCATGTAACCCCACACGGCGTCCTTCTCCCACGAAGAACGGAACACGACCGCCCCCGCCCACGGGAAGACGCAGGAGAGGTAATCCGGCGGCGAACCTTCCTTGCCGCCCGACGCGAACCAGCGGAAATCACCGCGATCCGGATAGAGCTTCACGGCCGTGCGGCACCAGCGTCCCACGTCCATGCTACCGCCATCGTTGAGGGTTGGTGTGCCGCCGTTGGGCGTAGCAAGGCGCACATACACCTCAAACATCTTTTCCAGTCCCTTGCGGATGAATTCGGGCTTCTCCAATCCCAGCTGCTCGTACAATTCGAATACGCCGAGGTAGTTGGAGATCACCACGCCGTGGTAACCGGTCGCCAGCTCGTACTGGAAACCGTCGGGATAGACCTGACGCGAAAACTCCTCCTGCAGCCTCTTGAGCGCGTACGCCTTCCATTCGGGTGCGTCGTTCAGGAACGGATAGAGAAGGGTGATGCGCAGAAGGCCGTGCAACTCCATCAGGAGCCAATTTCCGTTCGTGGAATTGTTCCGCAGTCGCCAGCCATGCTCCCAGATGGAGATGAAGTAGCGCGTAAGGAACTCATCCGTCACCTGCGACGACTTCGCGAAGGCGGCGATCTGGCGACTCCAGCCACTCATGCGGATACCGGCCTCGATCGTGCGCCAACAGTGGGTGGCACCGGGTCCAGCCTTCTCCGGCACGAGCGCTTGGTCAAACCAGCTGGAGATCATGTCGATCCAGACGGTAACGGCTTTCTCATCGCCTGTGAGGGTGTAGTATTCGGCGAGCAGCGTCCAGAACGGATGGCGCGAGAGCTGCCACGTCCATTCCCTGTACTGATTGAAGGTGGGGTTGAGATCCCAATCTACCTTGTGGTCTTTGAAGTGGTGAGGCATACCGCAAGAGGAAAGCTGGTAGTCCATCACACGCTCGGCCCGCGATTTGAGAGCGTCGCGCTCCCGTTTCGAATAGGAACGGGTCAACCAGTCGTGATTGAGCTGGTCGGTGTGAAGCGTCGAACGGACATACTCCGCGAAAATCTTCTCAGCCCCCACAACATCCCCCGCCACCATCCGATCCGGGATCTGCCGCAGTTCCGGAATCGAGGTGTTCACATGACGGGCGAAAAACTCCTGCACGGACGTGCGCGGCCCACCCCGAGACACGAAGGTGAAAAGGCAGACAAGAGTGGCGAAGACAGCTGTGTATCGATTGGAATGTTTCATGCGGTCGATTCTACCAAAGTGATTGGGACAGGTCAATCTTCGGCTGAACTCGATTCACCCGAGATCCCTCTCTTGGACAATTTGAACCACGGGCGAAGAGTCCGCAGAGACTGGGACGCGCCCCGTCGCGTCCGCTGTGACGCGAACGGACTGACAACCCGTTCTACGGGCAAGTTTTCAGACAGGATTCACAGGATTGGCGGCAGATCCGAATCTTGTAAATCTTGTTGATCCTGTCAAAGTCATGGGGTCTGCCTCACCCATCGGGGACACGCTTACTTCTCCTCCGTAGCCTTGCGCAGGATGGATCGCGTCCGCATCGCTGAACCTAACCTGCTTCACCGGGCAACGTATAGGGTAAGGCTAGAGGTTCTAGGGTTCTAGAACTTCTAGCCATTCATGATGGTACGCAGGGAACGCCGCGGGTTCTGCGTATGGCGGACGCGACGGAGTGCGTCTCCCTGGCACGATGCAGCACGCGTACCTCTCCGTTGGTGGCGGACGTGCCATCTTTTGCTTCCGTTCTTGTTCGCCAGAAATGGCAGAATCTGCTAAACTGGAGGACATGAAAAAGATCATTCTGAAAGTTGTTGCCATTTGGGTAACGGGCATTTCTTGGCCGGTTGACACGATGGCGGATCAAGTCGTGAAAGTTTCCAGCTTCGGATACGATCCGGTTGATTCGACGCGATTCATCCAGAAGACGTTGGACTCCGGCGCAAGGAAAATCGTGCTGGATAAACAGTCGGGACCTTGGGTGACGCTGCCGCTTCTGGTGAGGTCGAACACCGAGTTTCTCGTGGAGCCACATGTCGAGCTGCTGGCCAAACGCGGCGAGTTCAAAGGCATCCGTGACTATCTTTTCACGTTGGACGGCGTGACGAACGTGACGATCCGAGGCGGGGAAGGTTCGACCTTCCGGATGTGGAAGAGCGATTATCAGAAACCGCCATACGCCAAGAGCGAGTGGCGGTACACGTTACGGATCATCCGTTCCGAAAACGTCCATGTGGAAGGGATGCGCTTTATCGAGTCGGGGGGTGACGGGATTGTGATCGCGCAGTCGAAAAACGTGACGATCCGAAATTGTCTCTGCGACCGAAACCACCGGCAGGGCATTTCTCTCTGTTCCGGAGAAAACGTCTTGATCGAAAATACGGTCATGTCCAACACCTCGGGAACCGCGCCGCAAGCGGGAATCGACCTAGAACCGGATACGCCGGGAGAAAAGTTGGTCAACTGCACACTCCGCAACTGCCTTTCCGAGAACAATCAGGGGGATGGCTTCACGGTTTATCTGAATTCGCTGAACGAAGATTCCTCTCCTGTGTCGATCCTCTTTGAGAACTGCAGGTCTGTCGGGAACCGGAATGCGGCGGCGGTCTCGGGAGGCGGAGGCCGCGAAGATCGTTTCGTGAAAGGCTGGATCCGTTTCCGGGGATGCACGTTCGACTCCCCTCGCTTTCACGGAATCTCCGTCGGTGCGTCGCCCGCAACTGCGTTTTCCGTCTCGTTTGCGGATTGCGTTATCTCCAACGTGTCACCCGACAACGCGACGATGTCGGATGTGTGTTTCAACGCGCCGCGTATCCGCCAGGGTTTTTGTGACGGCGTGGATTTGGGAAACCTAACGATCTTTCAACCGATAGACCGTCCGTGGTTCACGGGCGGGAAACAGGCCATCGGTCCCTCCCCGACGCAAATAACCGGGACTGTGCGAGTGGTCAAACCCACGGGAAAGACAGAGACAACGGTTTTGGATCGGGCGTGGGCCGAAAAGAACTTGCCCGCGATCCATGGGGGCAAGTCGCTTTCCCCTCGTCGTGTCTTCCCTGAATCGGGGCAAGCAGACGTGACGGTTATCGATACCGCCAGAGGGAAGGCGGTGGAGCTTTCGCCCGTCGCGATTCTGTGCAAAGCCAAGGTGATCTTTTTCGCCGAGGCACCCGGACGTGTCTTGTTCACGGGGCGGCAGGTTATCGCCGTACCGGGGCGCCCCGCAGGACAGAAACCGTTGACCGTCACCGCCATCAAGCAAGGCGGAGGCAAAGGGCGCTCGTGGAAGATCCCGAATGTTCGAGACCAATCGACGGAGTTTTCCTTCGATGCTCCCGCACGCGGATTTTATCGACTGCAGTTTCCCGACGAGGGGACAAGGTTCTATCTGGAGAAGTCAACGGTTCCGGTGGCGGTGGACGCGACAAGCGACGAGCATGTCATAGCGCCGATCCAACGGAAAACGTTTTCACTCTGGTTCGACGCACCGGCCGGTGACACATTCTCCTTCCTGTGCAGGGGTGATTCCTATTACCGGTTCAGCGTAAAAGTCTTCAGCCCGGACGGGAAACTCTTCGCCGATCAACGCATCGTAGAAGACATCTTTCTCATCGAGAGAGAAAAGAACGCAACCGGTGGACTCTGGCGCGTAGATTTCGACCGTGCGGAAAAGCCGAACTACGATTGGATCCGTGTGGACATGGGGGGCGTACCCGGTTGTTTCTTCCTCTCGCCCGAAAAACGCTGGCAAATCGGGAATGGACGGGATTGACACGAATCAACCGAAACTCCTTTGTTACCTTTCCCGAACAACAGTTTTTAGGTCTCTCGCAGAGGCACAGAGACGCAGGGATCTTATCCTCAGTTGAACAATTTGAAAACCACAGAATACACGGAAAATCATCCGTTCCTATTCCGCCTTTGTTTCATAACCACATCTTCATCGATCCGTTCCGTGTGTTCCGTGTGTTCCGTGGTTAAACCACGAAAGAATATCGGCATATTGGAACAGGCAGGACTTTCACCATTTGGATGAATCCGTTTTCTGTCGTAACCGTGTGCGTTTGAGATCAAAAAGCCTCTGTTTTCGGTACTTTCTCCGCGTACTCTGCGGCCTCTGCGGCTCTGCGTGAGAACCCAAACGAGGAATCTAGGTTCAGTATTTCTTCTCGGCGATGAGTTCGCAGTTGACCATCTTAGGGCCGCGGTACTGCACGAGGATGAGGTGGAGCGTCGTTCCCTTCGCGAGCGCGGGGACCTTCCCGTCCTTCGCGTAGCGTTTGAGCTGCGCGGTCCCCTCGGCGCGCTGCGACTCCAGATCCGCCTTCCTCGCGCCCTTCTTCAGGTGCTTGAACTCGACGATGTAGCTGTGCGGCACGTCCCCGAAGTAGGTGCGCTCCGGGAAGAGGAAGAAGTCGCAGTTGCCGTGCGAGAGCTCCAGTTCGGGGCACGTGACGAACTGCGG
>JAFSTA010000247.1 GCA_017450695.1 Kiritimatiellia bacterium
CGTGCGGAACGACCGCGGCCGGTCTGCCGATCGGCGTCCAGTTCTTAGCGGCGCCTTTCCGAGAAGAAACGCTTTTCCGCGCCTCGCAAGGCTTCGTCCTCGCGTCCGGTAATTAGGCGAGGCGGGCGGGGCGTCATCGCCGCCGCTGGTCTGCCCCGCGCTGATGACAGCGCGGAACAAAACCTACCGCCGACTTTCCCGGTTGAGGTAGCGACGGCGCCTTCGCCGTCGGCTTTCGGAGAAGCGGCACTCCTGCCGCTTTGGGAGGGTCGCACTCCGTCGCGACCGCACAATGCCGTCGCTACGCAGCTGGGCGCGGCGAAGCGCCCCCGCTACCAGCCACCTAACCACCTAACCACCCCACCACCTAAGGTTAGGTGGTTTAAGGGGTAGGAAGTTAACAAGATGAACATTCCCGCGCGAGCGCGGGTGGCTGGGTTACCGGATGATCCGCACGGTGAAACTCTCGCCGTGGGCGATGGGATGGACGCGCGGCCACGGGAACGTGCGGTCGCCGAGACGATCCTTGCGCTCGTACATTTCCCAATACGATTCGCGTTGCTGGACCCTGTGCCCGAGTTCGTTCTCGTGTGACGGCAGCAGCACGCACTTCGTGCGGTCAAAACCTGGAGCTGCCGCGCAGCTCTTCACCATCTCCTTCACCTTGTTCCAGGTCGAGGCGATAATCACGTCGGCAGGAGGACACTTCCCGAGCATCCGTTCCTTGTCAAGGTCGTTGTTGTCACCGTTGTCCGCAACCAGTACGCCGTCGATTTCGATGAGATAGACGTTGCAAGGAATGTTCTTGCCTTGGTTTCCGAGGAAGTTACGGACCTTCACCCCGCCGATATCGACCGGTTCGAGATGGTCTTCCGTCAGCTTGAAACAACCACCGTCTTTCGTGAGGTCACACGGTGCGACAACCGGTTTCCCGGCCGCGATAACCGCCTTGACGCCAGCGTCACAGTAATGGTCAAGGTGGGGATGAGTCACGAAAAGTACATCTACTAGTTCCGCAAGCCGCTTCCAGTCCCTCGACTGCCAAACCACGTTCTTCCTGTCCGGGGTTCTGGTATGTCCGTCGAAGTCATAGAAAAGCGGATTGGCCGTGATATCAATGGCAACCGTGTGACTCGGCCCCTTCATGATGTAGCCCATGTTGTAGATGAGCCAGAGGCGTAGCTCGCCCTTCGGGATCTTCGCGGCGGCAACTTCCGCGAACACGCGGTCGCGCACGGAAACGTAGTGTTCGCAGACGATCTCCTTGTACGTCCGGGCGTCTTCGGGGGCAGTGTCTTTGTTATAGTTGTCGATGTGCAGCGGATATTCAAAGATCCGGAGCCCGTGCATGCGATTCTGGTCGTTGAAGTCGCCGCCCTCGCTCCCCTTCAGCAGTTCTGCGGCACGTTGGAACGCAAGGCGCATCCACGCCGCCGTTGAGGTCGTCTTCTCCACTGCGTCCGCCAATTCCGTCTCGCCGACGCTACGCGCGTAGGCGGCGAGGTCGGCCTTGACCTGCGGCACTGGCTTCGGTTTCCAGTCGAAACCAGATGCAAGCGCAACGACTGCGCAAAGTACGGCAAGGCGATTCAGGGTTTTCATCTTATTCTCTCCTTTGTGTTGTTTCTCTCATTCATTGACGACACACGTTCTGCTGCCCCGAAAGCCGGCGGCGGGGGCGCCGTCGCTACGCAGCGGACGCGACGAAGCGCACCCCTCCCCATCTGCGTGAGACGTGCGACACGCGCCTATCCGACTTAACACGCTTCTCAGCTTTTCACCCTTTCAGCTTCTCAGCTGGCGGCGTTAGCCACGCTTCCCCGAAAGCCGACGGCGCTCCTGCCGCTTTGGGAGGGTCGCGCTCCGTCGCGACCGCACAATGCCGTCGCTTCTCAGCTGGCGCGAAACGCCAGCCTTAGCGGATGCTTAGGATGGTGCCGGGGCTGTACTGGTACCAGTAGCCGGAGATCCCGCCGACCGTGAGTTTCTTGACCGTGCCGCCGCCTCGGACGGTGATGGAGTCGAACTCACCCTCGCTCTCCGCATAGCGGATGAGCGGGAAGTTGCCGCCGCGTCCGTTCAGTCCGGTGGCATCCACGTCCAGCGTCACGCCTGCGCCGATGGTCAGCGCATTGGTAACCGTGAGCGAACCAGCTCCGCTCTCATCAATGGTGAAGGCGAGCTTTGCGGCGAGATCCGGTCCGTCGGTCAGCGCGGCGGTCGTGTTGGTGAGGATGACGTTGTTGGCATCCACCGAACCATGCGGACCGATCTCCAGCGTTCCCTGCCCGTCCTGACTGACCCAAATGCTATTCGGGGTACCGAAGTTCCCGTTCGCCACACGCAGAAGGCCGGTTGCGCAGTGATTATCGACAGGACACTTGGTGTACAGGCTCCACCGTTTGTAGTAGAGGTTGTTGGTCGTGGCGCCGCCGATGTAAACGGCGGATTTCGACCATGCCCGTCCACCTTCCATAATCATCGTACCCTTGCCGCCCCACGCGCCGATCACGAACTCGTTCTGGTTCCCGCTGTGGATGACCTCGCCGGCATACTGGTTGAGGTCTCCCTCCGCATACCCGATACCGATGCCGAAGTACTCGCTGGAGTTCGTCACCGCGCCGTTGTAGAGGTTGACCGTGCCGCGATAGAAACCTGGATTGCTAAGCTTAACACAGGACCCCGCGCCAATGATCAGTCCATGGAATGTCGAACTGATGTTGTTACCGTTCGCATTCCGCAAACTGCCGCCCGTAATGTTCACCACACCAGTCGGGAAACATCCGGCGTTGGCATTATTATCGGACGATCCCTGCGCGACACGAAGCCCCTCATGCCCACTGGAGATCTGCCCTTTGCAGATGTTCAGTTCACCGTACCCTTTCTGGAATCCAACCGCGACAGTGCCCAGCACATCCAGCTTGGAGGAAGAGTTCCAGTTCAGTATAGTGCGGGAATCGGCAATGTTGTCACCGATGTAGAAATTGACCCTTTTTCCGTCATTGCGCGCGAAGGATGCGCTGTCTTCGACCGTCATCACCGTCTCCTCTCCTTTCGCGCCGCGCAGCCGGAATTGCGAAAGCGTTTCGGGATTTTCCCCGCTCAGGACAATCCGGGACGCCCCCGACATGCGGAAGCGACCGGGACCGAGGCGGATGCCGGTCCGTTCTGCGACAAGGGTGGCGGAACCGGAAAGTTCAATCTCCCCGCCGTCGAGCAGCTGCCCGCTTCCCTCCGTGTAGTATTTTGGCCGCGACAGCATCAGGCATCCCCCGCTCATCTCCAGACGTCCGCCGGACCGCACGGTGACGCCGTGCTGACCTCCGGACGTAACCATTGCTTCCAGCCTTCCGCTGGCGATCGCGAGCGTCCCCGTCCTGCCCTCGCTTCCGAACATCTCGATGGAGACGGGCGAGTTTTTCAGCGTGACGGTGCCGCCGTTGACGGAGAGCCGGCCGCCGTCCGCCACGGTCAGACGCGGGTTCGGATTGGCGCCGGTCACATCGAAGGAGAGACGTCCGCCCGTCTCCACCGCGAGTTCCCCGCCCGCGCCGACGGCGAGGGATGAATCCGTAAGCGGAAGCGTCGCGCCATTGTTCAAGAGGAGCCTGGCGGAATCGCTGCCGCCGCCAAGGGTGAGCGTGGCGGTCTCGGGCGCGTCCTGCGCCAGCGTGGCCTGAAGTCCCCCCGCGCGGACGAGAGAGGCGGGGGTGAGAACGTTGGGCATCCCGGCGCTCCAGTTCAGCGCGTCCGTCCAGGAGCCGCCGGACGATGCAGCCGTCCAGCGCGTGGAATGCGTGAAAAGTCGCTGCTGGTCAAGCAGGGCGTTCTGCAACACCTCCGTCGATGAAAGCGCACGACCGTAGAGACGGAAGGCGTGAATCGCGCCACGATAGGTGAAGCCGTCGCGCTCTTTCTCGCCGCCCAGATAGTAGGTGGAAGTCGCCAGCAAGTCGTCGAGCATGCCGGTCGGGTCGATGTCCTCATCATGCCGGTAAACCAACACGCCATTCTTATAGACGCAGCAATTCGTCGCCGTGCTAACTACGGAGAAGATGGACTCCTCGTCCTTCACCAGCGGAACGGTGGTGACGATGTTCGGCTTGTTGTTGAAATAGACACGGAACATACCGGCTGCGGTCTCCTCCAAATTCATACCGGCAGCCCCATTGTACGACCCGAAGAAGACCTTACGCTCCTTCATGAAATGGGGACGTATCGCAAGCTCCAGCGTGAAGGTGCGGGCGGCGATGGTCTCATCCACAACTTTCCCCAACTGGAACAGACCTGCGTTAGACGCCGTGCCGTTGGAATCATTGGTGCAGGCGTTGTCCGTCCATCCCAGATGTTCGCTTACGGCAACGCCGTGGTTGCCGTTGCCGGAGAGATCCGCCCATGAGGCTGCCGAATCGCTATGCTGACCGACGCCCGCGTTGTCCACGCCGTCATACCACACCAGCAACCCGTCCTTCACGTAGTCCGCGTTCGCAGTGGTGGCGAACGCGCCGTGAGCGGGACGGAAAACCGCCGTGACCGTCAGCGGCCACCGGGCGGAAACGTTGATCGTCGCGTCCTCTTTCGAAGTTCCTCCGACGAGGGTGGCGCCGTTCTCCACAGCCCATCCGTCGAATTCGTACCCATCGTCCGGCACGGCTGTAAACACGGCGTATCCGCCGCCGTCCTGATTGATCGCGGAGCTGACGGCAGCGGCAGGGGCCGCATCCCTCGCGCGCACCTTGCCGCCGGTGCCAGCCGCGGCGTTCAGATCGATGTACAGGTTCCCCGCGGCGTCGAAGGAATAGCCGCCGGAGAGCGTGAAGTCACCGACGGAGGCTCCCCGGTAACGGATGGCATCGACGGCGTTGTTCACGGCGATCTCGGCATCCGTCAGCACCCGGTCATAGAGGCGGCATGCGTGGTACGTCCCGTGGAAGTTGTACCCCATGCGGCTACTGGAGTCATCATCCTCCGCGCCGATGTAAGTGGGCACCCCCGGCGCCAATTTGCTGATCGTTTTCGCGGTCTGCTCCAAGTCCTTCACGCCGTTCTTCCACACGGTCTGTTTGCTTGGCGTGGTCGTAACCGTGAAGCTTGCCGTCTCGTTGGCTGAAATTGTTCCCGCAGACGCAAAATCGACTTCGCCGTTGTTGTAGTAACAGCGCAATTTTCCGTCCGCCTTCCGCTCCAGATTCATGGTGTCGAGACCGCCGGAACTGGGATATTTGAACTGTCCGAAGAAAATCTCGCGGCACGGCGCGCGGGAGGGAGTCGCCGTGAATTCCACCGTGAACTCCCGCGTGGCCGTGACGCCGGAGAGGGTGTAGCCAAGCGAAATGGGCTTTTCGTTCTCCTCGTTCTGCCAGCCGTTCGCCGCCCACGTCACAGCAGCGCCGAGCGTGCCGTTGTACCCGTTCCCCGTCAAGTCCTTCCATACGCGAATTGTCGGATCGTGTTCGCCCGTACCCGCGTTGTCAATGCCGTCCCAACAGGCGACCAACCCCTTCTGCACATAGGAGTAAGCTGTCAGTTGTCCGCTCTGGCGGAAGGTCGCCGTGACGGCGACAAGCGGCCATTTTGCGGCGACGCTGATGGTGGCGGCCGCCAATTCGCCGGCGGTGACCGTCGCACCGTCCGCCAGCTGCCATGAGACGAACTCGTACCCTTCGTCGGGAATCGCCGTGAACGTGGCGGATGTCGTCCCCAACTGGTTGGCCGATGCGGTGACGGTGGCGGCGGCATCGCCCGCCGTCCCGACGCACACCTTCCCGCCTTCCCCCGCCGTGGCGGTCAGCTCGACCAGCAGTTCGCCCTCGGCGTCGAACGAATACCCGCCGGATAGCGTGAAGTCGCCGGCGGAGGCGCCGTGGAAACGGATCGCATCCACTGCGGCATTCACGGCGATCTCGTCATCGGTCAGTACGCGGTTGTAGAGGCGGAAGGCATGGTAGGAACCGAAGAAGCCCTGGCTGGCCCGGCTCGGCTCGCCGCCGATGAAGCTGTCGCAGTTGTTGTGCAGCTCCGCAATCGACACCGTGTTCGTGGCGCCCGGCGCTCCGTTCTTCCAGACCACCTGGCGCGAGGGAGTGACCGTCACAGACGCAGAGACCCATTCGTCCGCGACGACCTTCACAGGAGAAAGCCAGTCGTAATCGCTGTTCGTTGGCTGCGCTTTGAGCCCGAACAGACGAATCTTCCCTTCCTTTGGGTTGCTGCTTGAATTGTGCTCGATTGCAAAAGCGTGGCCAGCGTTATACTGGCTGAAAAAAGACTCGCGCTCATTGCCACGCGTCGGCACGACGCAAAATTCCATCGTGAAGGTACGCCTCCCGGTGATCGCGGAAAGCCCCGGCGCACTGACCATCACCGGCTTGCACTGGGTCTGGTTCGTCCAGGCGTTCTCCGTCCAGCCCACGCTGTCAGCCAGCGTGCCGTCCGGGCAATTTCCCGTCAGGTCCTTCCACACACGGGCGGTCGGATCGTGCGTGCCGGTGCCCGCGTTATCAATGCCGTCGTAGGAAGCCTTCAGGTCCTTCTGCACATACGAATAGGCGGTCAGCCCGTCCGCAGACGCGACACCCGCAAACAACGCGAAACAAATCGCGAATACCCCCCCCTGCACCATCAAAAAACCACCCTTCATCTCGACACTCCTTTCGTCAACCGTTCCACGCAGACCATACATCCGCAAGTCCCGCCGCGCCCCACCTTCCAAAACAATGCGCAAGCAACAGCATAGGGGGTAGTGTAACAAATCTCCCCCCTCACCTCAAGCGTAAAGTGTAAAGAAAACAGTAGTGCAGTAGTGGCGGCTGACGCCGGCAGCGTGTTAAGCTGAAAGGGATGGGTGCTTCGCGCCAGCTGAGATGGGGAGGGGCGCGCTTGCCTGTCCCCTTCTTCTCAGCTTTTCAGCCTCTCAGCTTCTCAGCTGGCGCGAAGCGCCTCGCTTCCCCGAAAGCCGACGGCGAAAGCGCCGTCGCTACGCAGCGGACGCGACGTCCCCTCCCGCCATGCGTGAGACATGCGAC
>JAFSTA010000248.1 GCA_017450695.1 Kiritimatiellia bacterium
CAAATGGTGAAAGTCTGAACAATTCCAAAGCGCCATGATTCACCACGGGATATACGGAACTTACGGAATCGCCGTTCCAAGAAACCGATGTTTTCCCGTGGTTTCCGTGGTTTTTCAAAGTGTCCAACAGCGGAATTTAGGGCTTCATTTTGATCCCTTTTGAAGCTTCTATCCCTTTTTCGTTCAGTCGTCACGGGGAATCAACACAACACGGATGGGGAAATGGTCGGAATAGCCAGTCATGTAGGAATCACCGATTCCCTTTTTCCGAACGCGGCGGAAGGGAAACGGGGTACCCAACTTGGTACACTGCGCGGGCGTCTTGAAAATCCGGTAACTCCCCTTCTGGACTTGCCACGGAGTCTGGGGCTGTAAATCGCCCCACATTCCGCGAGTCACGATCATGGCGTCAATCAGATTCCATGTCCGTCCTGTCGCGTAGTAATAAGTTCCCTTCTCATTCGGAGACAACTCTCCCGTCAGATTGTACAGATACCGTTGTGTTCGATCGGCAACCACCTCGGCGAGGTTGGTTTTGAACAAACCGATCTCGCACAACGGAGGGGCGGATGCCTCGTCGTTAAAATCCCCGGTGACCAGGATTGCGGCATCCGGCGTTTTTTTCAGAATCGCATCCACCTTGTCGCGGACAGCCTTGGCGCAGACGCGGCGCAACGCCTCGCTTTCATTCTGCTTTCCGAGTTTGGACTTCCAGTGGTTTGCCAACACGTGGAGCTGTCGCCCACCGAAGGAGAAAGTCGCGACAACGGTATCCCGCATTTCCTGATACGGCGTAACCCACTCTACATGAACGGGAGCAGTCTTGGAAAGGATCGCCACGTCGATCCCCCGCTTGTCGCCACTGTCGCGGTGGATAATTTCCGGCAGTTCGTATCCGCACCGTTCCTGGAGTGTCTTGACCAAGTCCTCCAGAACACGCCGATTCTCGACTTCCTCCACGCACAGGATATCGGGACGCATTTGCGCAATGATGTCCGAGAGATGCTGGAGTTTCAGCCGGTAACGGTTGTTCGTCCATCGCATCCACCCGCGCGGTGTGAATCCGTCGTCACCTTTGTTCGCGGGATCGTCCTCCGTATCGAAGAGGTTTTCCAGATTCCAGTTGCACAAAACCAATTCCCGTGACGGTTCCACCGCGCCGAAAAGGGTGCCCGCCGAGAACAACCACATGGCGGCAAATAAAAAAAGAAAACTTTTTTTCATTCCCCTTGACTTCCCTCCCGAAAAACGCTATAATGACAGCCGTTTTTTACGACACGAGTCGGAGAGTAGCGCAGTCTGGTAGCGCGTTTGGTTCGGGACCAAAAGGCCATGGGTTCAAATCCCATCTCTCCGACCATTTTTGTACCCTCCGCTTTTCTCATCGCGCCCCTCTTTCCCATCGCTTCGGAAATCCGTCACTGCGTCGGCTGGGTCAACGAGCGGATAAACGCACGAAGGACAGGCAATCCTTTCTTTGCGACGGTTCCGTGATTCGCTCCGTGAATCTCGTGGAACTCGACCCGTTTCGCGCCCAACTTTTTCAAGCTCGCCGCCATCAACTCGTTCTCTTCCACACGGCAAGCCCACTCGATTCTCCGATCGCCGAGAATCAGGCAGATCGGGATCACGTCGGCGGAGAGATAGTACATCGGGGCGCGTTCGTTGATCAAGGGACGGTACTGCGGCCCCGTGTCCCCCATCCACTTCTTCACATTGAAATGTTCCGTCATCTGTCCGCTGATCGGCGCGACGCCGAGCAATTCTTTCGGATTGGCCCCGAACTTGGCCAGCCAGCGCGGATCAAGGGCAATCATCGCGGAAAGATAGCCTCCCGCAGAATGTCCCGACACGATCACGCGTTTCGGATCGCCGCCGTAGCGGTCGATCGAGCGAAGCGTCCAGACCACAGCCCGCGCCGCATCTTCCAGGTAAGCGGGAAAAGCGGCCCGAGGTCCCAGCCGATAGTTCACCGCAACCTGGATCACCGGATCGTCCCCCAAGTCCTTCAGGTGTTTATTCCCGCCGGAAAGCCCCCCGCCGTGGAACCAGACCAGGACAGGAACATTCGTGCCTCCCTCCAGGTACCGGACATCCAGCTTGCAACGGGCCCGCTGGTACTCGTCCGCAGATGCGTTCAACTCCTCTTCCGTGTAGTACGGGAGATCCTTTTCCACCTTCCATTCGGCTGACGACAAAGAAGTCAGGCCAGCAACCGCCGCCGCAATCACAAACCCATACGTTTTCACTTGTTTCCTCCCGGAATCATTCCTTTCAATAACTCGACCGCTTTTTCCAACTGCGGATCACGGACACCTTTGAATCCCTTCCCCTCCACAAGCTGCTGACGGATCTTGTTCCATTCGTCAGAATCGATCTCCACGACGAAATCAGGCGAAAGTCCCTCGCCGTGAATTTCTTTGCGTTTGGGCGTGAGGTAATACGCGGTTGTCAGCCGAATCGCGCAATCCGGCCTTGTACTCAGCGGGATCACGCTCTGGACGGACGCCTTGCCGTAGGTCTGCGTCCCTACCACAACGGCACGCATGTGATCACGCAACGCGCCCGTCAAAATTTCCGACGCGCTAGCCGAAGAACCGTTCACGAGCATGATAATCGGCGTTTTGGTATCCCGTATCTCGCACTTGCCCGCGGTATATTCTCCGGGATCGTCCTCGTCTTTCCGGCGCCCTTCGATGAAAACAATGGTCTTTCCGCGTTTCAACAACTGCTCCGCAACCCCCGTAGCCGCAAGCAGAAGCCCGCCCGGATTATCCCGCACGTCCAGAATGATTCCCTTCACCTTCGTTTCGCGAAACTGTTTGAGAACCTTCGTGAACTCCTCGGGGAGGTTCTGATTGAACTGCGCGATACGGACGTACCCGATCCCATCTCCCAAATCCAAAACAGGGCGGATTCCCGAAACGTGGATGTCCTTGCGGACGAGCTTGAATTCCAACTCCTTGTCCGGATCCCGATGGATACCCAAGGTGACGTTGGAGCCTTCTTCGCCGCGCATCATCTTAAGAACCACATCCATCGATGTCCCGACAACATTCGTCCCGTCAATCGCGGTAATCGCATCGCCCGCCAAGATTCCCGCATGGAACGCGGGAGAATCGTCTATCGTAGCCAACACCCGCATGACTCCCTCGTCATCCGAATCGACCGTGACCCCGACGCCGCAGAACTCGCCGTTCGTCTCCTCTTCCAGCTCCTCGTATTCGTCAGGTTGGAGGAAGGAGCTGTTCTCGTCCATCTCCTGCAACATGCCGTCTGCCGCCATATACACCAGATCGCGAAATTCGACATCCTCCACAAAATTCTGCTTGGCGAGGAAGAGCACTTCCATCAGCATGGTCACGTCATCAAAATTGTTCGTCGCATTCTCTTCAAGCCCCTCGCACTCCAATCCATCGGCAAGGTTTGGCGACGGCGCCGTGCGGCACCCCACGAACAAGAGGAACAGAACCCCCAAAAACAAACCGATATATTTCATTGGGTCCTCGCCTACCAGAATTTCCACCACTTCTTCTTTTTCTGCTGCTCAGCCTTTTCATCCGCCATCTCGTTATACATGGACTTCGCTCGCTGCGATGCCGAGATGGCAGGATCGATCAACTGGTTTCGCTCGTTGATCTCGAGGCTGTCCGGGAGCGACCAAAGAACCGTCCGAATGAAAGCGTCCTGCGTCGCGCGGTGTACCACCGTCACCTCGCCGCCCGGAGAGATGTCGAGTTTGGCGGGAGAAGTCCGCAACAGCGTACCGAGGTCAATGGAGTCCCACACCTTGTTTCCAGGCTCGTCCGTCACGCGGAGGAAAAGGTGTTCCGTCTGATTCCTGTCCCAATAGACCAGGCGGAAGACCCGCTGCAGATTTTTCCGGTTTGAAAACATCTGCACCCCTTCCTGCAGACGAATCCCCGGCACCACGTCGAAACTCTTTTTCTGCGACTTGTACTGCACCCCGTCGTGGACCAGTACGGCGTTGACAAGATACTTGCCCTCCTGCAGCAGCGGGAACCATTTGTCTAGCTCTGCCGAACGATAGACATGATCGCCGGGACCCAATTGGAAAGTTCCCGCAATCGGCGCCTCGTTGAACGGACGTAACGTATCCATGACGGCACTACCCTTGGAAACCTCGACATAAAGCCGGTCGCCGCCCCCCCCCTTGCCGAGAAACAGCCGTTCGCGCGTCAGGTTCAGCAAGTCGAACTGCATCACGACCGGCTCGCCCATGATGTAATGCCGCTGCGCAAGATTCACCTGCAAACTGATTTCCTGTGCAGGGAGCGACCCCGCCGCAAGGCACGAAACACATAGCAATAACGTTTTTCCACACATTGTATCTCTCCCAAACGGGATGCATTATACCACATTCAAAAAGAATCCAAAACTGCTTTTTTCTCACATGGGGGACGTGCGGTTGGACATAAAAAAAGAGACGCGGGGAAATCCCGTGTCTCTGAAAAAGATGGTGCTCGGGGCGGGACTCGAACCCGCACGGATATTCTCCATAAGCACCTCAAGCTTACGTGTATGCCAATTTCACCACCCGAGCGTTGCGGTAAAAACGGGCTTCATTATATCGAATCTAATTCTCCAGCGCAAGCACAAAAATCGAAAAATATCATTTCGATGGTTCGGCACCCCGTTTCGACTGGTTGATTTCTTGTTCTGTGTTTTCGACTGTTGTCGAAAGCCCACCCCGGTACCGAAACCCCGCACGACAAAAACAGAAATCGCGTATGGAAATTGCGGTTTAGTTGTGCTATACTGAATCCGTTTTTCAACCTACGAGAGGAGTTACGAACCATGTCAACTGTTTCATCTGATACTGTCGATACCCAGCATGTCTGGAATTTCTTCCGCGCGGGCGGCGCCACACAGGTGTCGTTCAACAAAGGTGCGGATATCGAAGCACTGGCCCAGCTGGATCAAAAGCTATGGACAGCGTTGAGTTGCCCCGCCACGGATCTGCGTTTTGACCAGCGGACATTGAATTTCCTCGATGCGGACAAGGACGGACGGATTCGCGTACCGGAAATCCTCGCGGCCATCGAGTGGTTGAAACAACGCCTCGGTTCTCTGGATTCCCTCTTCCAGCCGGAAGAATCGATCGACCTTTCCGAACTCAATCAGGAAACGGACGAGGGGCGCGCGTTGCGCACCACCATCGTTAACATCCTGACCAACCTCGGCAAGGCAAAGGAAACCAGACTCTCCCTCAAAGACGCGACCGACACGGCGAAGATTCTCGCCGACTCGAAGTTCAACGGCGACGGCGTGGTCTATGCCGAATGTTCCGATGACGCAGAGGTGCAGCAGACGATCGCCGACATCATCGCGGTTTCCGATTCAGTCAAAGACCTGAGCGGCAAAGACGGGATTGACCAGGCGAAATCCGACGCTTTCTTTGACGCGGTCAAGGCTCGTGTGGAGTGGCAGGCGAAAGGCGATGCCTCAGTACTCCCCCTCGGCGACCAGACTGCCGCGGCGGCTGCCGCCATAGATGCCGTCCGCACCAAGATCGACGATTTCTTCACGCGCTGCGACCTCGCCGCGTTCGACACGCGCTTCGAAACGCTCCTGAGCGGCAAGGACGAGGATGTCGCGAAACTGGCGGAAGGACAGCTCTCGACCTCGCAGGGTGCGCTGGAGGGACTGCCGCTCGCCAAGATCACGGGTGGACAGGCGTTGCCCCTCACCGCGAAAATCAACCCCTACTGGCAACAAGCGCTCGCCTCCTTCCGTACCGTTGCGGCGCAACCGCTCCTCGGCAAGGATGTCACAGAACTGACGAAGGCCGACTGGGACGCGATCCAAGCGAAGGTTGCCCCCTACAAGGCGTGGATCGAATCGGAAGCGGGAAAAACGGTCGCCTCCCTGGATGCGGCACGTCTGGCAACGCTGGCGAAAGGCGAGACACAGGCGAAGATCAACGAGCTGATTCAAAAGGATTTGTCGCTTGCTCCGCAGTATGCGCTCTACCTCGAAGTCGAAAAGATCATCTGTTTCCGGGCGAACCTGTTGCAGTTGCTGAACAACTATGTCAACATGGGTTACCTGTATGATCCCGCGAAGTACCCCATCTATCGCGTCGGCAAGCTCTATCTCGACGGTCGCGCGGTTCTGCTCTGCTTCGAGGTAAAGGATTTGGGCGCGTTCTCGGCCCTCGCCGCCGCCAGCAAGTGCTGTCTGGTTTACTGCGACCTGAAGCGTCCCGGCGAAGGCAAGAGCCGCACGATCTGCGGCGTGGTGACGGCGGGCAACTCGCAGTCGCTCTGGGTCGGGCGGAACGGTCTCTTCTACGACATGGACGGAACGGACTGGGAGGCGACGATCACGAAGATCGACGAGCACGAAACCAGCCTGAAGGAAGCGTTCTGGGCGCCGTGGCGAAAGATCGCCAAGATGATCTCCGAACAGATCAACAAGCTCCTCGCCTCCAAGCAGGATGCGGTCATTGCTTCTGCGGGATCGAAAATCGAGTCCAGCGTCACCGCACCGGCGGCAGCGGCGAAAGATGCGGCGGCGGCAGCCCCGAAGAAGATGGACGGGGCGGCGCTCGCCTCTTCGGTCGCCGCCATCGGCATCGCCGTAGGCTTGTTGGGCTCCGCGATCGGCGGACTGGTCTCCACCATCGCCGGGATTCCCGTGTGGAAGTCCTGCCTGGGTGTCTTGGTGGTCATCCTCGCCGTTTCCCTGCCCTCCGTGCTGATCACGTGGTTCAAACTTCGCGCACGTGACCTGTCGCCGATCCTGAACGCGGGCGGGTGGGCGATCAACCGCGAACTGCACTTCTCGCTGAAGCTCGGCAAGCTTTGGACGGCCCAGGCGGCGCTGCCTTCCAAGGCGAAGGTCTCGCTGACGGATCCATTCGAGGACAAGCATCCGGTCCGCAACGCGATCATCGCCCTGCTTATCATCGGCGCGATCCTCGCCGGATTCTGCTGCTGGTGCAAGAAGAACGGGTGTCCGTTCGGCAAATGCAAGAAAGGCGCGACCACCAGCGAAGTGCAGACTGCTGACAAAGCGGCCGCAGACAAGCCAGCGACGGATGCCGCCAAGCCCGCAGCCCCCGCACCGGAAGCAGCCGCCACGAAATAGCCATGACGCAACACGAGATAGACAAGCTGAACAAGCGGTTCGGGGCGAAAGTCCGTATCGGTTTTCGCCTCGACAGCTGCGGTTTCCCCGTGGCTGCGCTCGTTTGCAAATATGGCTCCGCCGAGATTTCGCTCTACGGCGCCCAGGTCATGACCTACCGTCCGGTGGGTCATGGCCCCGTTCTCTTCCTCAGCAAAAAGTCGGAGTTCGCGGAGGGAAAACCGATTCGAGGCGGGATCCCGATCTGCTGGCCCTGGTTCGGAAAATCCAAGACGGACAGTTCGCTGCCCTCGCACGGATTCGCCCGGACCAGCCTGTGGCAGGTCGTCTCCTCCTCGTACTCGGATGAGGTGGTGGAGCTGACGCTGGGATTGGTCGATACGCCCGAAAGCAAGGCGATCTTCCCCTACGCTTTCGCCGCGCAACTGCGCATCACCGTGAGCCAGAGTCTCAAGTTGCAGCTGACGACACGGAACGCGGGAATTGCCCCGATGTCGCTCACCGAGGCCTTCCACCCGTATTTCCGGGTCATGCGCGCGACGAATATCGCGATCCAAGATCTCGACGGGGCCAAGGTCGATGACCGCGTGACCGGCGAACAGTCCATCCAGCAGGGAGAGGTACGTATCACGGGCGAGACCGATCGGATCTACTTCCCGAAACAGGCGCACGCCGCGATTGCGGACGCGAGCCTGAACCGGACGATCGACATCGTCTTCAACGGAACCAAAAGCCTCGTGGTCTGGAATCCGTGGATTGAAAAATCACAGCAGATGCCGGATTTCGGAGACGATGAGTACACCCAGATGGTCTGCGTGGAACCGGCGAACACGGATCTCACCCCGCTCACCCTCAAGCCGGGAGACCGGCACACGCTGGAAATGACGATCCAGGCGAAACTCAACTAAGCAGCGGATTTATGGACGACTCGATCTTACACAACTTCCGCGTCGTGCTGGTCGGAACGCTCTACAGCGGCAACATCGGTTCGACCTGCCGCGCAATGGCCAACATGGGGCTCCGCGACTTGGCGCTGGTCGCACCGCACATCTGTGACGACGGAACCGATGCCGAACGGCTCGCGGTCCATGCAACCGACATCCTCCAGAACAAGCGAGTCTTCGACACGCTGGAGGATGCCGTAGCGGATTGCTCGTGTGTGGTCGGCACCACCGCCCGGATGGGGCTTTACCGTGCGCACGTGCAGGAACCGAAGGTCATCATGCCCGAACTTCTCCAGCTGGCGGCGAACGGGAAGGTCGCGCTGGTTTTCGGTCGCGAGGACAAAGGGTTGTCCAACGACGAAATCATGCAGTGCAACCGGCTGATCCGCATCCCCGTCCATCCCGACTACAAGTCGATCAACCTCTCGCAGGCGGTTCTCATCTGCTGTTACGAACTGTATTGCGCCACGGGTTCGTACGAACCGCCGGTCGAGAAGTCGCCTCCTGCCACCGCAGGGAAAAAGCACCGGATGATGCAGATCTGGCGGGAGATGTTGCTGCGTGTCGGCTTCATGAAAGAGGACAAGGCCGACCACATGATGCAGGGAATCCAGCGGATTTTTTCACGGGGCGTACAGTCGGACGACGACGTGGCCATTTTGATGGGAGTCGCCCGCCAAACCGAATGGTATCACGGGCAACACACGAAACAATAGGAGATCACAATGTCATTTTTCAAGGCATACGACATGCGCGGAGAGTTCGGGACGGATTTCACGATCGATACGGTTTACCGCGTGGGAAGATGGCTTCCCTCCGTACTCGGTGCGCGCCGGTTTCTGATCGGGCGCGATATGCGATTGACCTCTGACGCCATGCGCGACGCGCTCTGCGCGGGATTGAACGAGGCCGGGGCGGATGTCGATGACATGGGACTCTCGACCACGCCGATGGTTTATTTCTTCACGGCGAAGAAAGACTATGACGCTTCGGTCATGATCACCGCGTCGCACAATCCGAAAAGCAACAACGGAATGAAGGTCTCCAAACGAGGAGCAATCCCCGTCGGCGGCGACACGGGACTCGGGCTTCTGGAATCCCGGATCGCGACCGGAAAATTTCTGGAACCGGCGCCGTCACCGGGTGTCACGCGACTCGTCTCCTATCTGCCGGAATACATTTCCTGGCTGAAAAACCAAGGGCTTTCGTTCGAGGGACTCCGCTTCGCGGTCGATTGTTCGGACGGCGCGGCGGGAATCCTCGCGCATTCCCTCTTCGAGATGCCTAATGACCTCTTCGGTTCGGAGTGCTTCTTCTTGAACGACAAGCCGGACGGCGATTTCCCGCATCATTCCCCCAACCCGCTTGCCGCCGAAGCGCGCGAACAGATTCGCGCCCTGGTGCGTGACAAGAAACTGGACTGCGGACTGATCTTCGACGGTGACGCGGACCGCGTAATGTTCGTCGATGAGAAAGGCGATTTCGTCCAGCCCGATTACCTGATCCCGATCATCGCGCGCCATTTCCTGAAGAAGGAACCGAAAGCGACCGTCATCCATGACATCCGCACTTCGCGCGGCGCGATCAACGCGCTCAAGCGCGACGGTGCCAAGCCCGTGATGGGGAAGGTCGGCCACGCCTTCGCGAAAGTCCTGCTGCGGCAGGTCCACGCCGTCTGCGGCGGAGAACTCGCCGGCCATTATTACTTCCGCGATTTCGTCAACTGCGATTCGGGGGAACTCGCCGCCCTGATCGTTCTCTCCGCCGTGGCGGAGGCGAAAGCGAAAGGAAGCACGTTCAGCAAACTCATGAAGCCCATCCTCCGCTACCAGACGACCGGAGAATGCAACTTCCGAATCGAAGACAAGGACGCCGCCCTCAACGCCGCCCGTCAGGCGATGGAAACGAAATACGGCAAACCGCTGTCGGTGGCAGACTTCGACGGGATTCGTATGGAGTACAAAGACGGATGGATCAGCATCCGCAAATCCAACACGGAACCGTTCCTGCGTTTGATCGTCGAGGCGAAGACCGCGGATATCCGCGACGCCTGGCATCGGCTCATCGTGGAAACCTTCGCGGCGTATCAGTAACCAACCGGAGTACGCATGCTCACAGTTGACCATCTCTCGTTTTCCTACGGGCGCAACACCGTACTGCGGGATGTCTCGTTCCAGTTTGAGACAGGCGAGATTATCGGGCTTCTCGGAAAAAACGGAACGGGAAAAACCACGCTTCTCAAAATCCTTGCCACAAGCCTCATGCAGGATCGAGGTTCGATCGAGCTGGATCAGGTGGATCCCCTCGCGACACCGATCCGTTACCGGACCCGAATCGGATACCTTCCCGAAAAATGCCCGCTCTATCCGGAAATGACCGTGAAGGAATACCTCGCCTACCGGGATCGGCTGAAACGGGAAAAGACGTTGCGCGTCAACCGGCGCGTACGCGAGGTGATGGCCAACTGTGACCTGACGGAAGTAGCGAGGAAACGGATCAAAACGCTCTCGCTTGGATTCCAGAAGCGTGTCGCGATTGCGGATGCGCTCCTGCGGAAACCGTCCGTCTTGCTGTTGGATGATCTATTGCCCGGACTCGACGTGGCGCAGCGTGCGCAGATCATCGACCTGTTGCGCGGAACCGCCGCACGTTCCGCCATCCTGATCGCGGGACACGAAATCTCCGAGCTGATCACCTTCTGCACACGTTTTCTCGTTCTCTCTGAAGGCGTAATCGCGTTGGACATTCCCGTGAAGGGAACGTCTCCCGATGAATTGAAGACGCGACTGGAAAAAGCGATCTGCGGGAAATCCGAAACCGCTTAGAAAGCCCCCGCGCTTCGCCAAGGAATGAAGATGGAGCCATTAGAAACAATGCTTGACTCGACGCACCAGCATCACGCACTCGCCTTTGGCCGGGCTTCTAGCTGTCAGCATCCCGCCCGCACGGGAATGTACAGGAGGGGAAATTTGCCTCACGCAGAGGCGCGGAGCCGCAGAGACGGGGAGGGTCGCGCCCCCTCGCGACCGCATTGCCCTGCACGCTTACCTATAAGTTCAAAGTTAGGTGGTTGGGTAGTTAGGTGGTTAGGCGGTTGGGCGGTTGTATGGCAAGAACTTATCCAGACGAACCTTCCCGCGCCAGCGCGGGCGAGGCGCTTGCCTATCACTTCCTTATTCACAAATCCCAAATGTTCACAAATGCCACCAATGGCACAAATGCAAACTGTCAGTTGTGATTTATGTACAATTGTGCCAATTGAGATTTGCGAACAATCACACAGTTACCCTCATTTCCATTCCCGCGAAGAGCGTACTGCGCGCTTACCCGGTCTAACACGCCGAATCCGAACTTCCATCTACAGGAGTCGATCGCTATGATGACGCCGCTTACCGTAATTTACCTGCATACGCCCACGCCCAACGACAAGAAGATTCTGCAGACAATGGAATACGGTCTCTCGGACGCATTCCGCAATGTCTGCCGTGAGATGTTCTCCGTCGGCGAAAGGCTGGACTATCCGACCCTCCGTCTAGTTGCCGTCGATTCCCCGTCCGCGATGGACAGACTTCTGTTTCATGTCGATAACGAACGCCACTTCCTTTCCGATTACGCGAAGTCGTGTTGCCTGTTCCTGTTGGACGACGAACTGCGCCGGAGCGTGGACGGGAAAAACGGCAAGACGGAGAGCGTATCGCTCGACGAGTTGCGGCTGGACGGTCTCTCGATCCAACACTGGTTCCGCGTCTATTTTCCAGCGATCCCCAAGGTGGTACTGACTCGTCCCGGCCACAAGCGAATCTCCCTTCCGGCGCGGCGTTGGGTACAGAAAGAATTCGAGGTCCTGACCAATCCCGAAATCTACCGGGAACGGATTGAGCACATGTTCAAGTCGTTCTGGATGCCTCGCTTCTGGACCGCGCTCCATCAGTACGCGATGGAACGCGCGGGAACGAACTGGCACACGCCGGGACACAACGGAGGAAACGCCTTCGAGCGCTCTCCCTTCCTGCACGGATTCCACGACGCCTTCGAGCCGCTTATCTTCCGCACGGATCTCTCCGTTTCGGTCGAGAGTCTGGGCGACCTCTCCACACCGGAAGCGCACACGCCACTTTCCGAAGCACAGCGAGTCGCCTCCGAAATCTTCGGCACCGCGCAAACCCGTTTCGTCACCAACGGAACCAGTACCTCCAACAAGGCGATGCTGATGACCTTGCTCCGTCCCGGCGAAACCGTGTTGCTTGACCGGAACTGCCACAAGTCCGTCCACCACGCCGTGGTGATGTCGGGCGCGGTGCCGCGTTATCTCCCAGCACGCTTCAACACGCGCCTGGGAATCTGGGGGCCGATTGCGCTGGAGGATCTGCAAAAGGAAATCACGCGCCCCTGTGACCCGACAAAGAAACCCAAGTTGCTGATCATCACCACCTGCACGTATGAAGGCGTCCTCTACCCGGTCTGGGAAATCGGGAAGATGTGCGAGAAGGAAGGCATCCTCTTCTATGCGGACGAGGCGTGGGCACCCTATCTCAATTTCCACCCCTATTACACGATCACCCTGCCGGACAACCAGCAGGTCCGCTACAACGCCGTCAACGAGTTGAGCGGCGCGCATTTCGCGGTGCAATCTACCCACAAGGCGCTGTCCGCTTTCTCCCAAGCGTCGATGATCCACGTTTCCCTCCTTTTCAAAAAACTGCTGGAGGAAGACGGCAACCCGAAGTTCCGTTGGCTTCGGAAACGCTTCTCCCTGCACGGACACGGCTCCTACGAAAAATTCTCGCACGACCTCCACGAGGTCTTGCGCTACTGGCACTCGACCTCACCGCATTACCCCACCCTCGCGACGCTTGACATCGCCGGCGTGCAAATGCGGCTGGAAGGACTCAAGCTCATCGAGGAACGGCTGCATTGGGTTGCCGCCTTCAAAAAGCGCGTGGCGGAAATCTGCGAATTGCCAGAGGAGGAATGCTTCGTCGATCTCGACGCCATTACGGGAGACGGCAAGAAATGGGAGTCGCAAGGGTACCTGCATGACCCGCTCAAGATGACGCTCTCCTTCAAGAACGAGCATCTGTGCGACAAGTTTGAGAAACTCCTGCTGAAGAACCACATCCAGTGGGAGAAATCGACCCCCGTGACAATCCTCTTCCTCGTCACGGTCGGAACGGTGGAGGAACACTTCGAATACCTCTTCCGAACCTGCCTCCAGATGAAAGACGCGATCGGTCGCCCCGAAGCAGACATTTTCGATCCGCACATTGTCGATGCGGTGAACTGCCAAGCTGCCGTCCTCCCGCGTGACGCCGCGCTGTGCGACGGGGAACTCATTCCGCTGGAAGAGACGGAAGGACGCATCTGCTCCCAGCTGCTCGTCCCCTACCCGCCCGGCATTCCCGTGTTCATTCCCGGTCTCGCCATCAGTCGCCCGATGATCGACCTCATCCGCAATGTGATCAACAAGGAAGGGACAAGCGCGATCCACGGACTCTTCGTGCGCGGCAAAAAGATCTACGTCGAAGTCCTCAACCGCGACGAGGAAAACCGCGTCCAACGGCTCAACTAGCCGATTTTGCGTAGCTGGTGGGTGGTGGCTTGTGGCTGGTGGCTGGCGGCTGGCGGCTGGTCAGGTTAAATAATTAAATCGTCGCTGACGCGACTTGAAAATGTCACAAATCACAATACCATTTCAACCTCGTCTATAACTTCAACCTCCAGCGTGTAGCATAACAAGTTATCTGAATAGAATCACTCGCGCAACGCATGAGCGGGGGGGCTAATAACTACACGCTAACACCTATAAGCTCAAGGTCGGGTGGTAGCCATCCGGGAGGGAGGCGCCCCGTCGCGTCCGCAATGCGTATCCGACTCCTCCGGAATGTCCGGCTTACCCGGCGGGAAGGCTGCGCTTTGTCGCGGCCGGATTTTGCCTCGGCCGATTCTCACCCGTTTGACAAAGGATCGCCCCCTTCCTTTCGGTTCGTTTATCCCGCTTCTGTGGTGAGTCTCATTGTCTGCATCGGAAATGGCGATACCGCACGCCATGCGGCGCACCCCGCCATCCGTACCCCCCTTGCACACCACAATCGGAATGTGCTAGAATATCACCCGTTCACACGAAAGCACTGTCCGCATTGACTATGCAACGGGTGTTGCACTGGACATTTGCTGGCTGAATCATCCTGTTTACACATTTGACCTGGCGAAGAAATTGGGAAGAATCAAGAACTGCTATTCAGTGAGGCCATCATGGAACGAATCATACGAATTCGAAATCGGCGGTTGTTGTTCACAATGCTTTCTGCGACCCTGCACGCAGCGTTTACCGCCTATATGCTGATGCTAGGAATCGGCGATGTCGCAACAACTGGAATTTGCGGAATCGCAACGCTAATCGTACACGCCGCTGCGATTTCCGTTCCGGTTGTGCTGGTACTGGGACTCGTTCCCAAGGTTGAAAAGTTCTTTTTCCCGTTGGCGAATATCTTGGCGAGTATGGCGATGACGATCTATATCATTCCAATTGCGGTAGGATGTCACTGTTAAATTCACCACGGAGGATGACATGACGATGAGTTTACGTGCGAGAATGATTGTTCGTTTCCTTATAACCGCCTTTGGGTTATATTTGTTGTCCGCATTGTTTCTACTATGCTTGTTGTTTCCTATACTGCACGTCCCGGAAAATGTCAGCATTGAATCTTTCCGGTGGGTATGGATCTGTTCAATTCCGATTGGATTTGTCACGGCATATTTTCCCTGTTCGTTAGATGGATTTCCGAGATGGGGCTGGTTCGTTTCGGTTTGTTTGATACTGGTGTGGGATGTGTGTGTCATCGGTATGCTCGCCGTACCATAACAGCGAAAGATTTTTTGGTTCATAACTCTGATACGAATGTCTATGTTGTTTCGAGGGATCAGGATGAGATTGAAAACGAAACATGTTTGCGTACTGTGTAGTGCGTTGTTAATCATGTGTTTGTGTATCAGCCTTCTGTTTTTCAGAAGAGTGTATTCTTCCCCCATATTGGGAGAAGGAACTGCGGCAGTCGGTGATATTGTTGAAGTAAGGGTAGCACCATTGTTCGCAACAGGAAAAGTGGTCGCTGTGACCGAAAAGTCTGACAACAAGCATGGTTCCTATGCCTGCTATCGAGTTGATTTTGGAATCTTGGAAAACGGCCAACACGATACCTATACGATCCCGTTTCGATTTGTGAAAAAGATTACGAATGGCGCCAAGTAACGATATAAACTTTTTTGATGAAAGTAAGATTACTAGTTGACTGCCTCTTGGCACACAAGCTCTCTGGCACGATGCAAAGCGCGGACGGCGTCAGCAGACTGCCCCCGTGAAACATGACGGCGGCACGAACATGTACGCCTACGCATACGACAGCATGGGCGTCCACCGCGTACTTGCGTAGCTGGTGGGTGGTAACTGGTAGCTGGTTCCGAGTGCCACACCGCATACCCTTGCATGATCGGCCTTCGAGGTCGGGGGTGAAAAGTGGGAGGGTCTCGCCTCGTCGCGACCACATTGCTGAACACGCTTGATTATAAGTTCAAGGTTGAGTGGTTAGGCGATCGATTGCAGTCGATTGCTTTCGGTAGCTATCGATTGACAAATCCCTACTGCCTTCGTCTCAGCCCCCGCTAGCCTCTCAGCTTACCCGCTTCTCAGCTGGCGCGAAGCGCCCCGTCCCTAGATGGTAATCAAATCGTACCGGTCGGATCCCAATCCGATTTCGACGGCGTGTTCCATCGCATCCCGCCAATGTGTGGTAGGATGGATCGAATCGAACAGGTCCCCGTCTTCTTCGACTTCATCCAATACCGTCCCGTGAAGCCGCGGCGCGCGTTGGCAAAGATCGGCGCAGGCAAGATCCAGCGCGACCGGATCGAAACTGGCGAGCATTCCGATATCCGGAACGACTGCCGCATCGTTTTCCGCATGACAATCGCAGTTGGGCGAAACGTCCGAGATCAGGCTGATGTGAAAATGCGGACGCCCGGTGACCACCGCCAGCGCATATTCCGCAGTTTTATAGTCAAGCACGGAAAAGCCCTGTTCTCCCCACTGCGGCATAAGGGCGCCTTTCGGACAGACACCGACACACCGGCCGCACCCCGCACAGACCCCCCGGTTGATCGTCATTTTCCGAGATGCCATTGCCAAGGCACCGTGCGCACAAACTTTCAGACACATTCCACACCCGATACACGTCTCTGGATCGACATACGGTTTCCCGTCGCTATGCATCTCCAGCTTGCCTCCACGCGAACCGCATCCCATTCCAATGTTTTTGACGGCACCGCCGATTCCCATCGCCTCGTGCCCCTTGAAATGGGTCAAGGTCAACAACACGTCCGCCTCCATAATCGTACGCCCGATCTTGGCTTCCTTGACGTACTTCCCATTCGGCACGGGAACCAGTACCTCATCCATTCCCTTCAAACCGTCCGCAATAATGACATGGCACCCGACGGTCAGCGGAGTAAAGCCGTTCAGGTCGGCAGTCTCCAAATGATCCACCGTGTTACCGCGTCCACCTACATACAAGGTATTGCAGTCGGTCAAGAACGGTTTCCCGCCAAGACTCTTGACCAACTCGACAACCGCACGGGCGTAATTCGGACGGATGAAGGCAAGATTCCCTCGTTCCCCAAAATGCATCTTAATGGCCACCAGTTTGTGACGGAAGTCAATCGACTCGATCCCTGCACGTTTCAACAGACGCTGCAGTTTCTGCGTCCTGTTCTCGGTATAGGTCGTACGGAACGTAGTGAAATAAACGGCTGACTTTTTCATGCTGCTCCTTTTGCGGTAAAAAAGAAATCGTACCCGAAATCCAATTTTGAGACAAGCCAAAACCCAAGTTTAAGGTTGGGTGGTTCGGCAATCGATCGCCTTCGATAGCTATCGACGATTCACTACCCCTGCCGCCTACTCCCTACCCCCGTCCCCTCCGAACAGCTCCATGAGCGCGTCGGCGAAGATCGTCATTCCTCCCGCGACGGGATGATTGATGTCGTTGACGTACATCGTGGAAAACGGGATTCCTTCGCGCCAGAGGTGTCCCCACCGACGGGAGGCATCGGCGAGCGCCACACCGTTTTCAGCAGCGAATTTCCGCAAGGCGTGGACGAACGGGCGGGGATCGTAATCCGATTCGTGACAGTCCTTCAGCCCCATCCAGTCAAGCCGGACATAATGGGGTGTCATTGCGATCCATTCACTGCCGACCTCCCGGAAGGACTGGAGGAAACGCGGATAATCCTCCCGCACGATTTTCTCGCCGTACCCGCAGTCGTTGACGAACTCGCTGATCACAAGATCGGCTTTCACACCCGCAACCTTGTTCGTGAAATTGTGCGGATCCGCTTCCGGTACCCGAAGGAAGTTGTTGGAACAACGCCCGCCCCACCCGTTGGAGACAAGACGGATATCCGCCTTGGGAAAACGACGGCGAAGCCTACGAATGAATTGCTCCTGCCACTTGTCCTTGTCAGGCAGAAACCCGCATGATGTCACCGAATCCCCCCATGCCAGCACAGTCACGGTAGTTCCCTGATTGAGCTTTTTCCAGGTTCGGGGAAGGAGCCGTGCGGCCACGGGTGTCGTAGAAGAGATGGGGTTTGGGGGCGGTTCCAACACGGGGAAGAGGTTGCGGACGCCGAGGGAATCCGTCTGCGCGTCGAGAAACACGTTTCCGATACGCGTCTCATTCGGCGCGAGCGCGGGCTGTACGGGCGTGGCAACATGTGCTTCCCCTTTGCGAAGAGAAAGACGTCCGTCCGTTCCCCGAACAATCGAATCGATTCGGCGCATACGATAGGCGTAGCTCACGGAGACAGGAACATTGGTGGACACCTCGCCTCCCGGCTTCCATTCGATCGTTCCCCACAACAGATCCACCGTATAGTCCCGACCGTTCGCGAGGACGCGACCATCGGGCAAAGAGGTTATGACATACGAATCCGGGACGACGGCATGGGCAACGGTACACTCCCACGCCCGCGCTGCGAGAAACTTGCACTCCTTTCTCCACCCGGCAACGGGAGACGGCGGAGGTAATCGAGGGTGACGTTCATTTTTCACTTCGATCCGCGTCGGCGGATCAATCGCAAATGACTCCGTTTTGCCATCCACCGAAACCGAAATCTGCCAATCCCCGACCGGGGTCATCGCAACCGCCAAAACCAAAGAAGCAATCATGCTCATTCCAAACATTCCTTTCTGTACGGAGGCAAGTATAGCACAGCGAATCGCGAAAGTGCAACCAGCGTGTTAAGCAGGGGAAGCCAGGTAGGCGTTGCGGTCGCGACGGAGCGCGCACCTCCCGTTCTCTGCGCGAGACACGCGACATGCGACACCAGTCCTAGTTGTCCCATTCGTCCCAGTTGCCCCAGCTCCGTGTGAGGCGAAAGACATGCGACAGGCGACAAGCCGGGGCGCGAGACATGAGGCGTGAGACGAGTGCCCCCTCTTCTCAGCTTCTCAGCCTCTCAGCTGGCGCGAAGCGCCCGCCCCTCCCGGCGGGTCAAGTCAACTTAGGGGCGCAGCCCCATTCTGGCCCGCAGGGGCACTTAGGCGGCGCAGCCGCCACTTATCAGCCCTCGTTTTCCTGAAAGCCGACGGCGAGGGCGCCGTCGCTACGCAGCTGGCGCGATGCGCCGCCCCTCATTTCACGGCTTGCCGCGAATGGTGGGGGATGGTATAATAACCGCATGAGTTTTCGAAAGTGGATGGTGTTTTTTCTCATGGCGGGTGTCTTGACCCCGCTCTTGTTGTGTGCCGCTTTTTTTTCACAGGTCTCTCGCACCGCCGCCCGTTTTCTGACGGAACAGAACGGTTCACGCGTGTATTCGACGGATGTCCGCGTGAACGGGGGGGATGGAAAACTGGAGGCCTACGTCCTGCCTCACTCCCCGGCGGAAGTGCAACGGTTGATCGCGCAGAACCAGTTTCCGCAAACCCGGTTCTTCGTCCTGCCGTCTTCGTTTTCTGCCGGCGAAAGCGTCGTCCTTTCCTTCTCCAGCGAGAAGAACATGGGGCAAGAGGCGGAGTGGCCGCAGGCGATTCCTCGATTCGACGCTCTTCCCCAATTCTCCGCCGAATGCACGAAGACGCAGGTCGCCTTCTTGACGGCGAAATCGGCCGCTTCCCTTTCGGGGACAATGGAGAATGCCTCTCGCGCCCTCGAAGGCGTGCGTTTTATCGAGGTGTCTCCGCCCTCCTCGTCCTGCCGGATTTTCTCCCGCCGCAACGAAGTGGCGCTGGTATTCGTTCATTCACAACCCGAATCTCACGAGACGCTCGTGACCGTGCTTCTCAGATCCGGATCATCAAAACTTTTCTGAGGTTTGCCATGTTCCTTTCCTCTTGTCCCCGTGTCCTTCCTCTCCTGCTTTCCCCCTACCCTGATTTCGAGTTTACCCATGTTCGGAGCGATTCACGTCTTGTGCGTCCCGGCGACCTGTTTGCCGTCGTACAAGGTACGGAACAGGACGGAAGCCGTTTCATACCCAATGCGATCCAAGCGGGTGCATCCGGATTGCTGGTGGATGCGAGCGTGAAGGACGCGGTTCCGCTTGCAGACCTGACCCTACCTATCGCCTACACGAAAGACGTGCGCGGTGCAATGGGGATTCTGGCATCCTGTGCCGAAGGCGATCCCAGCCAACACATGGATGTCTATGCGATCACGGGAACGAACGGAAAGACGACAACGGCGCGCCTGTTGGCGGAAATGCTGAAAGCGGGCGGGCACCACCCCGGATTGCAGACGACCGTCGCGGTTGAGTACGGCAGGCGTTCGTATTCGTCGGAACGGACAACCCCCGGAATCTGCGAAATGCAGGAACTGCTGGGCGAAATGTGCCGCGCCGGATGCGATTCCGTTGTGATGGAAGCCTCTTCTCATGCGTTGGACCAGCGCCGCCTTTCCTCCATCCGTCTCGCGGGCGGGGCGTTCACAAACCTGACGGAGGATCACCTGGATTACCACCGGTCGATGGATGCGTATTTCGACGCGAAGAAAAAGCTCTTCGCGCAACTTGCCACCGATCGTCCTTCCGCGCCCGCAGTCTGCTTCGTCGATGCGCCCGGCGGTCAAGAAATGGCCGCTTACTGCCGGACGCTGGGACTCACCGTCCGGTGCGCGGGAATCACGGAAAACGGAAGAACACCGGACGAACCGCTTTTCGTTCGGGCAGAGAATGTGAAAATCGCGCCGGATGCGACACGTTTTACATTGATTGTCGAGGATGGGAGACGAGCCGAAATCCATTCCGCGCTGGCGGGACGCTACAACATCGCCAACCAGCTCTGCGCCGCCGCGCTGGCGCTGTCGGCGCGAGTTCCCTTTGAGACTGTCGTTCACGTCATGAACACGGTCCTTCCCTGCTGGGGGCGGCTGGAGCGTGTCGATACGGCATTGCCCTGCACCGTCTTTGTGGATTATGCGCATACGGATGACGCCCTGCGCAACGTGCTGACCACCATTCGCGAGATGGCGTCGGGCAAGATCGTTGTTGTCTTCGGATGCGGCGGAGACCGCGACCGCGCCAAGCGACCGTTGATGGGAAGGGCTTGCGCCGAATGCGCCGATCGGCTGGTGGTGACCTCCGACAATCCGCGTTCCGAAGAGCCGATGGCGATCATCCGTGAAATCCTGACGGGAATCCCCGACGGGAAAGATGTCGTCGTAGAGGCGGACCGTCGCGAGGCGATTCGGTCGGCACTCGAATCCGCCGGGAAAGACGATATCGTGCTGGTGGCGGGAAAGGGACACGAAACCGAACAGATCGTGGCAGGAGCGCACCATCCCTTTGATGACCGGCAAGTGGTAAGAGAACTGGCGAAGGAGATTGCGCGGAGGAATACGAATGGATGAGTTTGACATTGTGGTCATCGGCGCGGGTCCCGCCGGCTATCCGGCAGCCGTTCGCGCCGCGCAACTCGGAAAGCGCGTGGCGGTTGTCGAGGCATCTGAACCGGGCGGCGTCTGTCTGAACGAGGGATGCATTCCGACCAAGACCTTGATCGCCTCTTACCGCCGTTATCACGAGGCGGTGTCCCATTTCGCCGATTTCGGAATCGAGTGTGATCCCGTTCCGCCAGCACTCGGAACTGTCGTGGACCGAAAAGACGTGATCGTATCCCGTTTGCGCGGCGGTATCCGGATGATCCTTCAGTCGCACGGAGTGGAACTGATTCCAGGGGCGGCGTCTTTCGCGGGCCCGCATGAAATACATGTCACCGCGCCAGATGGTTCGGGGCGAACTATCCGTGGCGACGGCATCCTCATCGCAACCGGGAGCGAACCGGCTTCCCTGCCCTTCCTGCCGTCCTCACCCCGAATCCGAACGAGTCGAGAGTTTCTGAATTTGCGGGAACTGCCGGAACGGATGATTGTGCTGGGAGGCGGCGTAATCGGATGCGAACTGGCTTGTCTGGCGGCGCAGTCCGAACAAACGGAAGTGACAGTCATCGAGGCGCAACAAGACATTCTGGGGATGCTTGACCCTGATGTGCGGCGAATCGTGAAACGCGGAATGCAGCATGAGTTGCGCATCGAGCTGATGACGGGCAAGACGGTGACAGCGGTTGCCGCCGATGCGGAGTCCGTCACTGTGACAGTCGAAGGGAATGCGCTCGAAGCGGAATTGCTCTTGGTTGCGGTGGGCAGGAAACCGAGAACCGGGGGATTGCAACTGGAGAACGCGGGTGTCGTGGTCAATGCGCACGGCGCGATTCCGGTGAACAAGTACGGACAGACCAACGTGCCGCACATCTGCGCGGCGGGAGACGTCGTGGCCGGGAGTCGGCAACTGGCACATGACGCGACCTGGCACGGGGTACGAGCCGCCGAGTTTCTGTGCGGCGCGTTCCCCGAAGACGGCATGGAATCAGCGGTTCCCTCCGCGATTTTTACGACGCCGGAAGTCGGTAGCGCCGGGTACACAGAGACGCAAGCCACGGAAGCAGGAATCGAATACGGCGCAGCCGTCTTCCCATTCGCCGCATCGGGTAAGGCACTGGCGGAACAGGAAACGGACGGCTTCGCGAAATGGATTTACGATCCTGTGTCCCATCGCGTGATGGGCGCCGCAGTCGTGGGAGCGCACGCGACGGAACTGATTTCGGAAGCCACACTGGCCGTTACGCGCGGTCTGCGTCTCGAAGAAATCACAGAAGTTCAGCATGCCCACCCGACGCACGGCGAGTGCTGGGCGGAGGCGGCGCATGTCGCCTTGGGAAGTTGCGTGAATTTACCGAAACGGAGAGGAGGAAACGGATGAGCGAACGGTTGGTATCGGACAAGCATATCTGGCTAACAGTCGAGGGAAACAGGGCGACGGTTGGGATTACCGACTATGCACAACAGCAGACCGGGGATCTGGAGTTCATCAATCTGCCGAAAATCGGGCAACAGGTCACGATTGGCGAATCGTTCGCAGACATCGAATCGTTAAAAGCAATCGTGCCCTTGATCTCTCCGTTGGATGGAACGGTTGTGGAGACCCATGCGGAGGTGGCGAAACAACCGACGAGAGTCAACGACAACCCGTACGATGCCTGGCTGGTCAAATTTGAGTTCACGCGCCTACAGGACAATCTCCTGACGGAAGCCGAGTATCGGAACAAAACCCATTCTTGAGCCGCGTTCCGGTCCCCGGCGTTTCGCGCTTCACCGCACCAAACGGCAAAAAATGCCGTTTCACAGAACAAGGGCAAGGATGCCGTCTATACGAAACTGATGCGCTGCACTTCGCCGCGATAGGTCGCACTGCAAACGTACTGCATCGCCGTGGGCGAGAAGCGCTCCTCGTGGAACTTGTGAAGGTGACCGCAGAGAATGCCCTTCAGCAGTTTCTGCTCCTTCAGCCAGGCGACGAACGCGCCTGTCGGCGCATCGGTTTTCTGCTGCTCGGCCCGGTGTGGATTGTATTTGGAGGTAATATCCAGCGGTGCGCCAGTGACATACGCGGGGGTCGAAGCGTTCCCTCGTTGCTGATCCGCACAAAGTCCCGGCAGATAGAACGGCACGTGGCACATCAGGATGATCGGAAGTCCCTTCTCAACCTCCTTGCGGAAAAGCTCATGTTGCGCCTCGGTGACGTTATAATAGACATCATCGATCGCCACGAAGTTCACGCCGTTCACCACGCGGGAACAGAAGGTCAAGTCGTTCGGGAACGCAGCCTGCACGCGGTCATAGCTGTCCGCCTTGTATGCCGCATCCTCCTTCGCCTCGCCGACATACTTGCTGAACTCGTGGTTCCCAGAAGAGGCGTACCAGTCGTCGCTGGCGAACGCACGTTCCGTGTAAGCGAGATTCGCCTTGCTCACGAAGTCGATCATATCGCCGGTATGCAGCAGCAGGTCGCCTTTCGTACGCGCCAGGTGAACCGCCTCGTCGAAATAATGTTCCGACCAAGGGAAGATCGTGTGGCGTCCCATCGCCAGACTCACCTTGCGCGCGTCATTCTCGCTCGCGTTGACCAGCGTCAAGTGCGTGTCCGACACCTGCATCGCCGTGAACGGCTTCGAGGCGCCCGCTTCAATCCGGATTTCCTTCACCTTCAGCGGCGCGAACTTCGCGCGTGGTTTCGCATCCTTCCCGTCAACGCCATACGCGGCAAGTTCCGACGCGAGCAAGGCACCCGCGCTCACCTGCAAAAAACTCCTTCTACTGCACTTCATCGTTTCTCTTCCTTTCGTTACAACAAGAATCAACACCCAAGTCCGTCCAAACGGACACAACAAACCTCTCTCGCAAGAACCACCTGATCGTACCCCCCGTTGGGTCCCTATCAAAATCCTTCTCTGTTACAAAACACAAGTTATCCTACCATTATTTACCCTTACCCGTCCAGCCAATAAGAAAGTCATGCGACTGAGCGGAGCGGATGAAGCTACGGAGTCCAACGTACATTTTCTCCGAAGGTGAAAGTCCGCAAGATTCCAACGCGCCATGATTCACCACGGAATACACGGAACTCACGGAATCGCCAGTCCACGGAACTGATGTTTTTCCGTGTATTCCGTGGTTTTTCAAATTATCCAACCGAAGAATTTAGGTTCAACTGCGGTTGTTCGGTTCAGAAGCCCCGTGGGAAAGAGTTTCTCTGCGGAGGAAACAGGCACGGACGACGAGGATGAGCAGGGTGTAGATCTCCAGACGTCCGGCCAGCATGGCGAACATGTAGAACCATAAGTGGCGCAACAAGAGCACCGTAGTTGGAGGTTGGGACGAGGCTACCGAACGCGGGACCTACGTTGCCAACCATGCTGAGCGCACCGGTGAAAGCGGTAAAGATATCCAGTCCCGCTAACGCCCCGGCAAGCGTCGTGACCAACACGAGCAGCATGGAAACAAAGACGAACGAGGCAACAACAGGTACGAACGAGCTTCGTCCCGAAGAACTGTTGATGCTCAACGTGAAGACCTCGTGCGGATGCAGGATACGGCGCAACTCGTTTCGGAGTTGTTTTCCCAAAATTGTCCAGCGGATAACCTTGATGCCGCCAGCCGTGAAACCGGACGAGCCACCCACGAAGAAGAGGATGAAAATCACGGCCTGAGCCGCCGGATTCCAAGTGAGGTAGTCATCCGTCATAAACCCCGTCGTGGAGATAATCGACGGCACCTGGAACGCGACCGCGCGTAACTTTACATCGACCCCATCCCAGGAGCCGCAGCACTCGACGACTGTCGCGAAGGCGACCGCGAAACACTCACTCGCGAGCAAGCTGCGGGCCATCGAGCGTGTGCAACTCCGAAAACGGCAAACCAAGGAGTGGACTTCCCGCGCCGATTATGAATATCTTCATATCGTCACACCTTCATGACAGAAGATCTTGCCTTGAAGTTGGCAGGTTCAGCGTGTTAAGCCGATTACGCTCGCCGCCCGCACTCCGCTCAGGAATGGAAATGAGGATAACTTCCAATCCTTCAACCGCCGAAACACCCAACCTTGGACTGAGGGGCTAGTTGTTATTCCACGAACATTGAGCCAAATAACCAAACCACAGACCAACACGGACGCGCCTCGCTGACGCTTGCGCATTTCCCAACCAGGGCGAGCGTGACCGATGCCTGTTCTCTAAACCACAGACCAACATGGACGCGCCTCGCTGACGCTTGCGCATTTCCCAAACCAGGGCGAGCGTGAGCGATGCCTGTCTGTGTACGTCCGTGGTTAACTAAACCGCCAACTTAAACCACAGACCAACACGGACGCGCCTCGCTGACGCTTGCCGCTTTTCCCAACCCGGGCGAGCGTGAGCGATGCCTGTCTGTGTATGTCCGTGGTTCTCTAAACAAAACCACAGACCAACGCGGACGCGCCGCGCTTACGCTTGCGCATTTCCCAACCAAGGTGATCGTGACCGATGCCTGTCCGTGTACGTCCGTGGTTAACTAAACTGCCAACTTAAACCACAGACCAACGCAGACGCGCCGCGCTTACGCTTGCGCATTTCCCAATCAGGGCGAGCGTGAGCGATGCCTGTCCGTGTACGTCCGTGGTTAACTAAACCGCCAACTTAAACCGCAGACCAACATGGACGCGCCACGCTTACGCTTGCGCATTTCCCAACCAGGGCGAGCGTGAGCGATGCCTGTCTGTGTACGTCCGTGGTTCTCTAAACCGCCCGGCGCCCCAACCTGAAATTAGAGGCAAGCGTGTTCCGAATTCTGCGGACCCCCCATGTGCCTGCTTGTCTCATCCACCACATTTAACGGACCGTGCAGAAGACGCGGAAACCGAAGCCGCCGTCTTGTAGCGTCTTGTTTTTGTCGCCGCGCCGTGCAGCGCTGCGGGCGGTCTTGCAGTCCCCGCCGACACCGGCGGAACGTGCCACAATATACGTGCCCGTCGCGGGACCGACAGGGTTCGTCACCGCAGCCGTCCCCAGATTGGCTTGATAAAAGTCCAGGCACCACTCATACGTGTTGCCGGCCATGTCGTAGAGTCCCCAGCGGTTTTCCTTCTTCGACCCGACACGGATCGGCGCCATCGTCGCGTTGGACTCCGGACGAACCCAGGCGATCTCGGCGATTTCCGGATGCGTGTAGGCACCGTGATTGTTTACACCTGAATACGGGCACGCTTTGGTCATGAAAAACCCGTTGTTGTAGGAGGCTGTCTCGCCCGCGCGGGCGGCGTACTCGAACTGCGCGTCTGTCGGCAGGTCGAAACTGTCGATCCCTGTCTTCTTTCGAAGCAGTCCGAAGAAAGTCGTTTCCGCCACATCGTTCGATGCCGGCCAAACGACACCATTCCCGCGGAGATCGTTCCACGAAACCCTGTTGACGGGACAGTAGTCGTTCGCTCCGGCAACATTGGAAGGAAGAGAACCGACCACCTTTTGGTATTGGGCACGCGTCACTTGAAACACACCGGCGAAGAACGGCTGCGTGAGCGTCACGGAATGCTGATCCTCGTTATTATTACGCCCGATTTCAGTCGTGGGACTTCCCATCAAGTAGGTTCCTGGAGGACAATACTTCAGCCAGAGCTTATCCGAGAGGTTGGCGTTCACCGCCGGATCCGGCGAGTCAAAGGTGAAGGAAACCGGATACGCCGTGGCTGAGCTGCCACCGGAGATATCGATCACCATGTAAGAACCGGGTACGGTGTAGAGTCCGTTCGTCGGCCACGCATACACCACGGCGACGGCGTTCGACTCCAAATGCCCGTACCAGTCGGAGCGCGCGCTCCACTCCAAGTGGCGGTTTCCCGGCTCGACAAAGGTCGAGAAGTTCCGCGAGAAGTCACCGGACACGGTCTTGATCTTCTCCATGCCGATGGAGACGCCATTCGTAAGGATATCGAGTCGCACGAAGGCCGCCTCGCCGTTTGATTCCAGCGTGTAATCGACCTTCACGCGGTGGGTGCGCATATCCTGCTCGTAGATCACATTCCGCACCTGCAACGGCGTTTGCGCCAAAGCGCCACATGCGGCGACTCCCCAAACAACTCCCGTTGCCAACAGCACTCGTTTCATCTTATCTCCTTTCCTTCCCGTCACCGGGTAAACAAAACCGTTCCGATCCTCGTCTTCGTGTCCAGCACGGACTCACCGTCCGTGCGTCCTTCCGCAAAAAACCTGGTGTCGAGCAGACTCTCCGTGTCCGTACCGCCCGCCGCGTGCCAGCGCGTGTCCAGCCTTCCCGGCAACGACGCGTCACTCGCCGGGAAACTCCCGGAAGCAGGGGTTGAGACATCCGCCGCAAACGTGATGCGTTGCACCTCCCCCTGGAAGTTGCCGCTACAGACGTACTGCATCGCCGTGGGCGAGAAGCGTTCCTCATGGTACTTGTGGAGGTGACCGCAGAGAATCCCTTTCAACAACGGCTGCTCCTTCAACCAAGCGAGAAAGTCCGCCGTCGGCTGGTCGGTGCGCTGCTGTGCCGCGCGGGCGGACGGATACTGCGAGGTCACTTCCAACGGCGCCCCCGTCACATACGCGCTGGAATCTTGTGCCAACTGCTCCGCGCACAGTCCCGGCAGATAGAACGGCACATGGCACAGCAGAATGATCGGAAGCCCTTTCGCGACCTCTTGCTCGAACAGCGCGTGTTGCGCCTCGGTGACGTTGTAATAGACGTCGTCGATCGCCACGAAGTTGACGCCGTTCACCACGCGCGACGCGAAGGTGAGGTCGTTCGGGAACGCCGCCTGCACGCGGTCATAACTCTCCGCCTTGTACGCGGCATCCTCCGTCGCCTCGCCGACATACTTGCTGAACTCGTGGTTCCCGGAGGTGGCGTACCAGTCATCCGCCGCAAACGTCTGCGAAGCGCGTTCCAGATTCCCGTAGCTCACGAAGTCGATCAGGTCGCCCGTATGCAGCAACAATTCGTTGCGGGCACGGGCGGTAGCGACGGCCTCCCCCAAATAGTATTCCGCATTCGGGAAAATCCGGCTTCGGCTGTTCGCGAGATTGATCTTGCGCGTGTCGCCCGCGTCATCCTCGTTCACCAGCGTCAGGTGCGAATCCGAAACGTGAAGCGCGGAAAATGGTTGCGTCACATCAACAGGGATCCGAATCTGCTTGATCGACAACGGCGGCAACTGGGAATCCGCACGCGCGCCAAGCCGCGACGCCAACCACGCGCCCGCGCTCATCTCCAGAAACTCTCTTCTGCCGCACTTCATTCCCAATTCCCTTTCGTCCCGATTGTCAGAGACCGCCGTTACCTGTTACAACAGACTGCCGATGATTCCCTACCGCCTCTCAGCCTCCCTGACCTCACACGCTTTGCCAGCCGGCAACGACAAATGTCGCCCCCCCCGGTTACCGCACCGTGCAGAAGACGCGGAAACCGAAACCGCCGTCGTGAAGCGATTTGGCTTTATCGCCGCGACGATAGGCACTGCGGACACCGGTGCAAGCACCACCGATTCCCATCGAACGGACGACAGGGTTGGTTCCGGTCTCTGGACCAACCGGATTCGTGACGGCCCGCTTCCCCAGGTTCGCCACATAGTTGTCGAGGCACCACTCGTAGATGTTGCCAACCATATCGTACAGCCCCCAGTTGTTCGGTTTTTTCGACCCCGCGCGAATTTTCTGGAACGGGGAGTTGCTTTCCGGACGGCACCAGGCGATCTCCGCAATCTCGGCGTGATAGGTGTTATTCGCATCGGGACACGCCGACGAGAAAGAGAATCCATTGTAATAAGTGTTGGTCTCGCCCGCGCGGCAGGCGTATTCCCACTGTCCCTCCGTCGGCAGGTCGAAGGTGTCAATCCCGGTCTTGGCACGAAGCACCCCCATAAAGCTGGCGGCGGCAACATCGTTGGACGCCGGCCACGCGCAACCGGCTCCACGCGCGTCATTCCAGCTTGCCGCGACAGGACAGTAATCATTGGCTGCAGAACCATCGCTAAACGGGAGAGAACCGATCACCTTCTTGTACTGGGCACACGTTACATCGAAGACACCGGCAAAGAACGGCTCTGTCAGGGTCACCTGATGCTGATCCTCGTTGTTCGATCGTCCGATTTCAGTCGTCGGGCTTCCCATCAGGTAGGTTCCGGGAGGACAATACTTCAGCCAGAGCTTATCCGAGAGGTTGGCGTCCACCGCCGGGTTCGGCGAGTCAAAGGTGTAGGAGACCGGATACTCCGTGGCGGAGGTTCCGCCAGAGAGATCGACCACCATGTAACAGCCAGGTACGGTATAAAGTCCGTTCGTCGGCCACGCGCGAACCACCGCAACCACGTTCGACTCCAGATACCCGTACCAGTCGGAACGTGCGCTCCACGACAGGTGTCGAGCACCGGGTTCAACAAAGGTCGAGAAGTTCCGCGAAACGTCGCCGGACAAGGTCTTGATATTCTCCATGCCGATCGAGACGCCGTTGGTCAGGATGTCAAGGCGAACGAAGGCAGGCTCATCTGCCTCCAGCGTATAATCAACCTCCACGCGGTAGGTTCGCCGGTCCTGATGGAAATTCACGGTCTTCACCTGAATCGGCGTGAACGCATCCGTAGCCTCCGCCACGCCCGCACCAACGCACGCCAGCAACGAACAGCACCACCACATCATCTTTTTCATCTTCCGAACTCCTTTCGTCTCATCAAATCCAAAACCTGCCGCCTACCGAATCATCAGGAACGTACCCACCGGCGTCTTCGTGTCCAGTACGCTCTCCGCGCTCCAAGCCTCCGCCCAGTAACGCGTATCGACCAACTCATCGTCCGCCGCCACAGCATCGGCGCTGTACCGCGTGTCCAGTCCGCCGCCCGTCACCGCACCGCTGGAAACCGGCAAGACGAATGAAGCCGCCGCCGCGACAGAAAACGCGGCACAAACCGCAAGTCCGCAACAAACCAGCGGACGCCACGCCGACCTCACCACTTTGCCCGCACCGATGAAAGAAGTTCTTTCTCTTTTCATGATCTCGTACCTTTCTTCGACCCCAACCGGAGACATCGGACAAATACCGACACCCCGCAAATTTGAAAGGAATAGTTTAACCTAAATTCCTCTGCTAGACAATTGAAATCACGGAACACACGGAATAAGTTGATAACGGGTAGCCACCCGCTAGCGTGCGGTTTGGAGTCCGCCATCGACAGAAATCGTTTGTCCCGTGATATAGGCCGCATCCGCAGAAAGGAGGAAGCGGACAACGGATGCGACCTCCTCCGGTTTTCCAAAGCGTCCAAACGGAATCCATTCAAGTTCCTTGCGCCTGCGACTCTCCGGCATATCCGCCGTCATGTCCGTTTCGATGATTCCCGGAGCAACGGAATTGACGGTGATCCCGGAGGGTGCCAATTCACGATTCGCGGTGCGGCACAATCCGATCAACCCCGCCTTGGAGGCGCTGTAGGCGCTTCGCATGAGATCTCCCATCAACGCGGCGTCCGAAGAAATGTAAACGATCCGTCCCTCGCGGCGACGGACAAACGCGCGGGAGACAGCCTTGGTCAAAAGGAAAGGCGCATCCAGATTCGTCGCCATCACCTGCCGCCAATCCTGGATTCCCGTGAACGAAATCGGCTTGGAGAACATCACGCCCGCATTACAGACCAACCCGTAGATCGCTCCCGTCGCCTCCACTCGCTTGACCAGATCATCCGCCTCGGCGGGAACGGACAGGTCTGCCGCAAAACATTCGGCCTCGCCGCCCGCAGCGCGGATTTCAGAAGCGACGCCTTCCGCCTGCTCCTTCGCGTTCCGATAATGAACCGCCACGCGATAACCATCCCGTGCGATCGCTTTCGCAATCGCCGCGCCGATTCCCCTGCCCGCACCTGTCACCAGTACCGTCTTCATCCGAAAAGTCCTCCCATTTCTCCGTCATAAGGTAAAGATAGCCTAACAAATAATCAATGTCTTGACAAATCCGATCTCACCAGAGCCGTAAGTGGTTATCACGTGTGTCTCATGTCACACGCGCAAACGCGGTCATGGGTTAACAACTGAATCTCCATCCTTCCATTTTTGCATTTCCTCCAGACTTGATTTTGGATTCATAACGAATTATTACATTTTTGTTAGATTGCATTTTCACAAAACAAAAGTGGCTTTGATTATCTTTGCAAATCCTAACTTGGAATTGTAACTTATTGTAATTTCATATTTTACAATTCTATTTGCTTTTTGGCATTCGATATGCGATAATCAAAGTGCTTTTTTTGTAAGCAATCAAACCGCGAATGAAAGGTGTCTATGAGCATTACGAGACAGAAAGCGATTGAGTCGGCCATTGGATATCACGAGAGTGATACGGCGACTGTGAAGGAAAGCCATGTCGAGGAGTATTTCGGATGCAACGTGTTCGGCATCGACCGGATGCGCCAGCGTCTTCCGAAAACCGTTTTCCGCAAACTGCAGAAGACGATTGAGAACGGCGAACCCTTGGACGAGAGCGTGGCGGATGCAGTCGCGCAGGCGATGAGCCAGTGGGCGATGGAGCGTGGGGCAACCCACTACGCGCATGTTTTCTATCCCCTGACCGGATTAACCGCCGAGAAGCACGACTCGTTCTACGATCCCGATTATCACGGTCATCTGATTGCGAACTTCAGCGGCAAGGAATTGATCCAGGGCGAGCCGGACGCCAGCTCGTTCCCGAGCGGGGGCATTCGCGCCACCTTTGAAGCGCGCGGATACACGGCATGGGACGTGACGAGTCCCGCTTACCTGATCGAGGGGAAGAATGGGATGACGCTTTGCATTCCGACGGCGTTCTGTTCCTGGACGGGCGACGCGCTCGACATGAAGGTTCCCCTTCTCCGTTCCATGCAGGCGCTGAACAAACAGGCGCTGCGCGTTCTGAAATGTTTCGGCCACGAGGATCCCGGTTTGATCACGGCATCCGCCGGTCCGGAACAGGAATACTTCTTGATTGACCGTTCGTTCTATTACGCCCGCCCCGATCTGCTGAGCGCGGGGCGTACCCTCTTCGGCGCACACCCGCCCAAAGGGCAGGAGCTGGATGACCAGTATTTCGGCGCGATTCCCGAACGGGTTCTCGCGTTCATGCAGGAGGTCGATGTCGAACTCTACAAACTCGGCGTTCCCGTCAAGACGCGCCACAACGAAGTCGCGCCGGGACAGTATGAGATCGCGCCGGTTTTCGAGAGCGCGAACCTGGCGACCGATCACCAGTACCTGATTATGCAGACGCTGCAGCGGATCGCCCCCAAGTACAACCTGGCCTGCCTGTTGCATGAAAAGCCCTTTGACGGAATCAACGGAAGCGGCAAGCATGTCAACTGGTCGCTCGGAAGCGGCAAGCTGGGCAATCTGCTGAAGCCCGGTGATACGCCGCAGGAGAATATGCAGTTCCTGGTCTTCTGCGCGGCGGTTATCCGTGCCGTCAACCTGCATCCGCAGATGTTGCGCGCCTCTGTCGCCCACGCTGGCAACGACCACCGTCTGGGCGCGAACGAGGCGCCGCCCGCGATCATCTCGATCTTCCTGGGCGCGGAGCTCACCAACGTCTTTGAGCAGATCGCATTCGGTTCAAAGGCCGCCTCCAAGAAAACCGACGTGCTGAATGTCGGTGTCGATACGCTGCCGAAACTGCCGAAGGACGCGACGGACCGGAACCGCACCAGCCCCTTCGCATTCACGGGGAACCGCTTCGAGTTCCGCGCGGTCGGCAGCAGCCAGTCGATCGCGAAGCCTTTGCTGATCCTCAACACGATCGTCGCGGAATCCCTGGACTACGTGGCGTCGGAACTGGAAAAGGCCCCGAAAGACCCGAAGAAATTCAACACCGTCGTTCAGAAGCTTCTCCAGAAGATCATCCGCGAAAACGGCCGGATTATTTTCAACGGCGACAACTACACGAAAGAGTGGGTGTCCGAGGCTTCGAAGCGCGGGCTGTCGGTCGCATCCAGCACGCCCGAAGCGCTGAAGCAGATGGAGACGCCGGAGACCTTCGGAATCTTCGAGAAATACGGGGTTCTCAGCGAACGCGAACTCGCCAGCCGCTTTGAGATCTACCGCGAGAAGTATGTGAAGGACTTGATGATCGAGGCAAGGCTCTGCATCTCGATGGCGCGTACCATGATCTTCGCCGCCGGTGTGAAATACCAGCACCTTCTGGCGAAGACGGCTGCGGAACTCAACGCTCTCGGGAAGAACACCTGCACGACCACGCTCGACGAGATCGACGAGATTCTCGCGAATCTGCAAAAGGCGATGCTCAATCTCGAAGAGGTCATCAAGATGCCGCCCAATCTCTCGCTCGAACAGCAGTGCGGGTACATCGTGGCAACGATTATCCCGGTGATGAACGAGCTGCGTACCTACGCGGATGCGCTGGAGCATGTCTGCGCGGACGAGCTGTGGCCGCTGCCGACCTATCAGGAGATGTTATTCATCCGGTAAACGGTCTTGCAGCCTCAAGTTTATAACTTCAATCCCCCACCCCGGAGTTTCGCCTCAACTGACGTGAAACTCCGGGGATTTCTATTTCTGTTTGTTCGGCGAGTGAGGCCGTGTTCAGCCATGCGACTGTTATCTTTTGCTTGGAGACAACGGCAACAACGGAAAGACAACACGCTGGCGGTCGTTGCGCAACCGCGCGACGGTTCTGATCCGGCTCGCGGTTGCGAGCCGTCCCGATTCAAGGTTGTCCTCGATGTTGTTCCTGTTGTTTCCCAATCCGTTGCCCATCAGTTCACGGTTTGGTGGTTCAGCAATCGATTGCAGTCGATGGCCTTCGATGGCCATCGAGCGTTCTCGCCTCCCGGCTGGCGCAACTTACCGAAGGCGCCACGTGTCCAGGGGCGTGGTGGAATCGCCGCCGAAAAAGCGGGCGAGGACTCCGCGTTCGGAAACTTCCAGCCGGAAGAATCCGGCGGCTACGGAGCGAATATAACGCACCAGCGCGGGACGGTATTCCGCCAGATAGTTACGTCCGTCAACGGTGGTCTGGAGTCCCCCGTAGTTCGACGGAAGGGTCTGTGACGGAGAGATCGTGGCAAGCCCCTCCCGCGTCCAGACGCTGTTGGCGATAATCTGCGTGATACGCCCTTCGTCAGTCACAACCTCGGCCAGTTCGGTCGTGTGGATGTGGCCGGCGATGACGATTACGTCGTGCTGCAACAGCAAGGAACGCAGGGTGCGCCGGTTGGTATGTTCGCTGTGTCCGTAGAGAATCCAGTTGTAGCTGCCGCAGTCCGAGGGAATGACCGGTCCGTGCGTGACCAGGAACTTGTATCGTGCATCCGCATGGGCGGTGAGGGCGTTGCGAATCACAGAGAGACTGGGGGAAGTGAAGTCAACATGAATCCAAAGATCATGTCCCTGCCTATAGCTAAAATTCGTGGCAGAGACAGTCTGCCCTGTCTCTGCCGTCATCTGCCCATTCATCCAAGAACGGTATGCGGAAGCAACGTTATTGTTCGCGCCATTGCGGATGTCGTGGTTGCCCACGACCAGTCGCAACGGAAGTCCTCCCAACGCGGTCTTGATCTCGGAAAAGGCATCCGTCGCCATCTGCGCGTGAACGGACGCATTGTTGCAGTCACCCTGAATCAAATCGCCAACCTGAATCGCGAAGGCAGTATCGCCTCGCCTTGCGGATGCGGCGGCGGCAAGCAAACGCGGAATCCGGTTCGCCCACATCTCGCCGTTGCGCGTGAATTCGGCGCGTTGAATCGCCTCCAGCGACGCGCTCACGTCGCTTCCCGGATAGGCGGCGTGATAGACCGTTTCGGGCGCCTTGTCAAAGTGCGTGTCACCTAAAACGAGGACGGAGTACTCCCCTTTCCGTCGCACAGCGGGAACGGGTATCGGCGCGGACGCGGAGCGCATCTGCAGATTCACCGAATCACTCGCGGAGAGCCGCAGGGGAAATGAGGCTCCCGCACAGAGGCCGGTCTTGATCCAATCGCGCCGAGTCATTGCAGCTCCTTACCGCACCATGATCATCAAACCGAGACGGGTGACGAAAATTGCACGTTCCGTCTTCTGCACAACCCATCCGGTCCCCGAAAGGTTGTTGTCATCCAGATTTCCCGTGATTGTCCCGTCGGTCACTTCCACGAGCTTCCAGACATTGGCCAGGTTCTGCAAGTCTGTGATGACAAGTGATGCCGACGAGAGGTCGAGATTTCCCTTGGCGAGAATCTTGTCACCCACCTCTGCCGCGATCGTTCCGGTGACCGTTCCGCCACAGGCGAGATTCAGTGTCCCCACGGTATTTTCCCCGCCGGGATAGAGTGTACCGGTGACGGCAAGCGTTCCGTTCGTCACCGTACCGGCGCCCGCGAGTGCCGCCTGTGAGAACGACTGCCCGTTGAGGTCGAGCGTGGATCCGGAGGCAAGTGTGATCAACGCGGGACGGACCAGTTCCGCGTCCGGGCCATTCTGCGCGTTGGCCGCCAACTGGGCTTCGGTAAGTACCGCGTTCCAGACGCGCACCTCGTCGTAGGTTGCCGACGCATCCGAGTCTCCCGAAGAAAACGAGCGTCCAAGCCAGCAATGGGTTTGTACGAGATTCCCCAAATCCCACCCTTGGGCGGCAGTGAGTGACCCCTTGTTGATCGTGTTGCCAGCTGCGTCCTGCTGATAAACCGTAATCAGCCAACGGCCATTGGCCAACAGCTCAAAGGTCACGCCGAGATGATAAGCCACAGCCTTGGTGAACGAGAGCCAATATTTGGTTCCGCCGCTCGTGCCACTGAGGGTGCCGAGCGAAATGCCGCCGTCAGCGGAATTACTGTTGTTTTTCGAGAAGTTCATGAAGATACGGTTGCTGGTATCATTCCCGAAGTTCATGATACGCCCCCACGAGCGGTAGGTGTTGAGCGTGACCCACATCTCCAGTGTCACCGGCGTTCCGTTCGTCGGCAGGACACCGGGGCCGAGATCAATCGCACCCGTACCCTGCGCACCGCCCTTCAGCGTGCAGGTACTCTCTCCAACCGTCACGCCGGACGCCTTGTCGATGGTGGCGGTCTGACCTCCGACGGAATCTTCGAGGTTTCCGTTGAAGCTCCAGCGGTGGAGCAGTGGAAGTGTCGAGACTGGCTCTGCCGCCGCCAGCTTCAACGTCCCCGCCTGCACGTCCACCTGGTGGAACCCATTGAGGCTGCCGACGGAAAGGGTCCCCGCTCCCTTCTTCGTGAGCGGGGCGAAGGCGGGCGTGTCGATGTCGAAATCCGGCACGGAGATGTTGTAGTTTTGCGTGTCAAAGGTGACGCCGCCCGCGCCGATCGTCACGTTCGTGAGATTGGAGAAGTACAACTGAGAGGCGGAAGGAGTGAGCGTGGCGACGAAAGTGCCGCCATCGACAGTCATGTCCATCGTCTCGTTGTTGCTATTGCGCTCTACCCATTTTGCCTTGACGGTACCGCCGTCACGCAAGATGAACGATCCCTTTGCCTTCGAGCTGCCGACACCGAAGCGGAGCCGTCCCTGCCGCAGATCGAGTACGCCGGAGTCGCAAACGGTGACGATGCCCGTTCCTTCTTCGCCGATGATGAGTCCATAGTTCCCCGTGCTGGTAGCGGTTCCGCCGGAGAGTGTGTAGGTGCCGAATCCAGGGGCGTAACGTCCGACACATCCCCAGCCGCCGAAGTTGAGGTTTCCGCCCGTTTGCGTCATCGTGCCAATCCCATAAACGCCCACCTGAAAATTCGCATTGGCCGTGAACGTGCCGCCGGAGAGCGTCATCGTCCCGTTCCCGCGCTTTGTCTTGTCCTTGTCGTCGATATACGAGCCGCCGATCATCGTGTTTCCGGAAGAGTCCACCACCGAACCTCCCGACTGCACGAATTCGCCGGTCCCCAATCCCGCGACTGAGAAACCCTTGCAGGTGACTTTGCCGCCGGTCAGAATGCTCTTGCCGTATTCTCCGCTTACAGCCGCATGGTTGTATTCCCCGCTGATGCTGAGATTGGTCGCGACGCAAAGTGTCCCGCCGTACACCTTAACCATCTTCGCGGTGGACGCCACATTGCTGTGAACCAGCGTGCCACCCGCAATCCGCCATTCGGGCGACCCCGTGATACCGCCACCCAGCACCAACGTCCCGCTGTTGCGTTTGCCGAAATAACGGGAGGTGGAGCCGGTGATCGCGCCGGAAATCGTAGCGGTTCCCGCATTCACCGCCACGTCCAGATTGGTCGCCGTCATGTTCATCGGATTGCGGAAGTCCAGCGAGGAATCCGCACCGGTATCGTTTAGCACAAAGTAATTACCGATCGGATCGCTCCCCACCATCAATGTCCTTGCGTCATTCCCCGCGTTGATCGTGAGCGGCGCGCCGATCGCGGAAAACCGCGTGTAGAATCCCGCGTCGGTCTCCCACTGCCCCGCGCCCGTACCCGGAATTTGCGTCATCGTTCCGGTCGGTGCCCAGGTGCCGCCACGAAACCGGAGGTGCGACGTAACGGGAATGCCGGTACCGTAATCCGCGCGCAAGGTGCCGCCGTACAGGAGCGTTTCCCCCGTCCAGTTGTTCGCCCCCGTGAGCGTGAGGGTCCCGTTTCCGATTTTTGCAAACCCGACACCGGGGTTCAGCGTAACAACGTCCGCGATTTCCGCAACCGTATCGACCAGGAAACCAAAGAACGAATCTGCGGGAAGCAGTGCCTGAATCGCCGTGATCTCTGCCGCCGTCCAGTTCGCGGGATTGATCGCGAGCGTCGTTCCGGAGGCAACCGTCAACTTGTTGCGCCAGTCAATCACCGACGGCGTGTCGAGCGCCAAGACACCTTCCTGAAGAACGGTCTGCCCCGCGTAGGTGCAATTGGCCGCAATGCGTAGAATGCCCGCGCCGGTCTTGGTGAGTCCTCCGGTCGAACCCGCGTCCGCCTCCAACGGCTGGGCGACCGAGCAGTCGCGCCCGGCGGGAATTTGGATTTCCATGCCGCCGTTGCCGATGAGGACGTGCGTGCAGTTGGTCAGGTACCCGGAGATAAATCCGCCGATAAACTCGACCTGCGACTGGGATCCGTGCGCGGTCAGTTTACCCCCGTCGAAGAGGTAAACGGCGGACTTTCCAAGCTGGGCGTTTGTGATACGCTGTCCGATGCGCCGCGCACGCAACTCGCCGCCGTCGCGCACAGTCACCGTACCGGTACCAAGGCGGAACTGCCCCTCCGTGGAGAAGACCGTTCCCGCGTTCTCAATCACCATCGTTCCAGCAATACCGGCGGTGTTGTCCGCCATAATCACGCCCGAATCAAACCCCGTGTGCAGAACCTGCGCACCATTCGACAGCAACCACTCGCCGCTCGCACCGCTACCGAACGGGATACATAAATAGCCGGATGAAGTGACCGTGCCGCCCGTCTGGATCAAACGCCCGACGGAATTGTTTGCATGTCCGATATGCAAGGCACGTCCACCGAGTTCGAGAGTCCCGGAAGCGATTGTCCAGACACCGGTTGAATCTGCCCCGCTGGAGACTTCAACCGTATCACCCGTCACCTTCAACGTACCGTACTGAATCAACGTACCGGTGGAGCCGGCAGCCAGTCCCAGGTGGAGTTGCTTCGACGAAAGTTGGGCATCCGCCTCCAGCGTAAGCGATGCCCCCGCCCCTGCGACATTGCCAATCCGCACGTAATCGGTGGTATTCGTCTTACCGCTGGAAATCGTAACCGCGCCCGATCCGATCAATGCGCCAGCGCCCGATGCCGGCACGGCTTCGGTACTCCAATTGCCCGGCACATTCCAGTCACCCTCCCCACCGTTCCAGATCGTCTCGACCGTCTCGGCAGAACAGGCCACGGCGACACAACAAAATCCCACCGCGACTCGTAGTCTGGCGAACGCACACTCTGTCCTCAACGAAAACTCCATAACACTCTCCGATACAAACGGGGAAAGGATCCCTCCCGGAATTCATCCTCAAGAATAGAACTTTCCCAATTTTAGTGGGGCTATATGCCGCGCACACCGCCCCCGACACACCGGATACGGTCCGTGAAAACCCGTCACGGAACCGTCAGGCGTACCGCTTCCCGCTCCTTACGAAAACTCTCCCACCTTAGCACGGACATATCCACAAAGTCAAGCGAAAAACGGAATTTTTCCGGGGGGTAAATCATTGATTTCCAATAAATTACAAATATACCAAAGAGATGCCGGGCATCCAGTCCGTGAACCTCCCTCCCACCCGCGCAGGGGGCGGGG
>JAFSTA010000249.1 GCA_017450695.1 Kiritimatiellia bacterium
GCGTCAAGGCACGGCTGATGACCTGGTCGGGCAGCAAGTTCTCCATGCTGGTCCAGGGAACCATCAATTGCGAAAACGTCACGAATGGCGTTGTCGAAACTTCAAGCTATTCTGGCATCGATGACGCAGGTGCTATTGTCCTCTGCCCGACGGACGGACGCACGAACCGCATCGGCCGTCTGCTGGTTAAGGCGCCAACCCTCATCGGAAGCGGCACGACGTTGCTTGAAAACACCACGCAACTCTCCGTGGGGACGGGAGCCAACGACGAGAGGTGGGCTGTAAACGACGGTGCAGTTTTGAACATTTCGCAGAAAGAATACGGACACCTCATGGTGACAGGCGGCGTTCTGAAAGTCAACGGCAGCCGCAACATCTGCCAAAGCGGCAAGTTGACTATTTCCGGCGGAACGGTTGATTTCTCCGGCCACGAGGTCATGCACGGCTACACGTACCCGGCCGAAACCACGATTCGCGACGGCGGCACCCTGATCGTCTCGACCGTTCGCATGGCCGGCGACAATTACAGCTATTACGGCAATGCGGCGAATTCCGTCATCAACCTTGAAACCGGCGGCGTGCTGCGCGTGACCAACAAACTGTATCTCACAGATGCCAACAAGCATGGCACTGTCAACTTCAACGGCGGCATCCTTGACTGGGCGAGGCCCATTGACAACTGGCAAGCCGCGTCATTCCCAAGCCCGAGTGAGAATTCGACATACAAGGCGGCGACAATCAGCAATCTCCGCTTCAACGCGCTGGAAGGGGGCATGGTTATCTCCAACAGCTATCAGATTTACCTTTCACTTCCGGTCCGCTCCGGCGCAGAGCATGACGGCGGCGTCACGAAGTGGGGATCGGCGCAGTTCTCGCTGCAAAACCAGGACAACACGTTCAACGGTCCGCTCGTCGCGATGCAGGGTAGGATTTCGCTCGGCAAAAACAACTGCTGCCTTCCGACGATTACGGCCCGCGCCGCCGCCGGTGCGGATATCAACATGAACACCTTCCAGCAGACCTTTGCGCGCATTGAGGGGAGCGGCTCGTTTGTCGGCGTGAATCCCACTCATACATCGCCGCTACTCTCCGTCACCTCGGCCATCGCCCCCGGCATGGGTGCGGACGCACCCGGGACGCTGACGCTTGACGGCGGCATCAACATCGCGGACAACACCGCGCTGGAGATTGATGTCGATGAGAACGGCAACAGCGACTGCCTCAGCTACCCGGACAGCCTCGATCTCTCGAAACTCCGGCTCGTCATAAACGACGGCACGAAGCTGGATCGGAACCACACCTACACCATCCTCACGGTCGCGCAGGGCATGGCGATGGAGAACCAGTTCGCCTCCGTGTCGGGGCTTCCCGAAACCTGGCATGTCAAGTACACCGCGAACAGCGTCGAGCTGCACTACACTTCGCCCTTCATGCTGATCGTAAGATGAAGTCCTTCATTTGCCGATTCATCCTTCTTCTTTCGTCTTTCTCCTTTTGCACTACTGCGGCGTTGAACGCCGCAGTAGTGTTTGACGTCCCCGGCCACGTCGCTCTCGAAGGCACTGTCGTAACGGCTCGCGGCGGCGAGCCAGGCGCGGCATGGGCGCTCCTCGACTGGCGCGGCCGCGACACAGGCGTCTCAGGCAAATTCGACGAGGCGGGGAAGGCAGAACTGCCACCGTTGCCCTCGGGATACTACCGGATGGTCTCCGCACGGATCACTCCCCCCGACGGCTTCGCCGCCACCCCCCTCACGGAGGGGGGCGTTTCAGTGACTTCCCCCCTCCGGGAGGGGGGTGGCCCCAAAGGGGCCGGGGGGAGTACTCCGCACTCTGTCCAGGACCGGGCTCTCGCCACCCTCGCTGTCGTGGCACCACTGAAAGCCCCGCCACTCGCCACTCGGCACTCGTCACTCGTCACTAACGCGACGGCTTCCGCCGCGTTTTTCGGCGCCGACTGCGCCATTGACGAGCTACACTGGCAGCTCGACTGCCCCTGGAACGACGGCGACGCCATCCGCACAGTCGCCGACATGGCGCAACTCGCCGGGTTCGCACACGTCCGTGGTCGCCACAATTGGGCGCGCATGCAGCCGAAGCCGGACGCCGCGCCAGACTGCACGAAACTTGCCGCGAACGCGGCGCTCTTCCGCGACCGCGGCATCGGCGTCTCCGGGCTCTTCTACGGCACACCCGGCTGGGCCTGCGACAACAGTGCGAGGAAACTTCCCACCGACCTCGGCGTGCTCTAC
>JAFSTA010000250.1 GCA_017450695.1 Kiritimatiellia bacterium
CCTAGGGGCATGGCCTAGCCTGCTGACGCCACATTGACAACGCCCCTCTCCTCGCCTTCTCCTGGCACACTAAACGCAACCACCTCTCCTGGCACACTAAACGCAACAGGGCATGTTGCGTTTACTTTGAGAACTGACGGCAACGCGGCGCTCCGCCAGAAGCTTCTTGCTTCTGAATCGGGGATTTGATATAATATTGGGGTTTCAAGACCACGCAAATTTGAATTTCTTGTGGTTTGGAAACCACATAGAAATTAAAAGCGCGTGGTTTTGAAACCACGCATGGAGCGCTTCATGACTGACAACAGCATCAGAATGGTTTTCGACATGTCCGATGCCCGCATCCGTGAAACGGATACGGCCTTTCACAGGTACCTGTTCTCGCAGATGGACTGGGATGCCAGACTTATCGCGCTGGACGGTCCCCGCGGAGTGGGAAAGACGACCATGTTCCTACAGCATCTGAAGGAGAATCCTTCGGAAGCGGAATCCGCTTTATATGTCTCCGCCGACAGTATCTGGGTCAGCGCCCAGGAGCTTTTCGAACTCGTAAACCACCACGTTCTCCATGGCGGGAAAAGCGTGTATCTTGACGAAATCCACTACGTCAAAGACTGGCAGAATCTGGTGAAAAGCCTCTACGACAATTTCAAGACGCTCAAAATCGCCTATACCGGGTCTTCCATCCTGCGTCTTGCACCCGGGAAAGCCGATCTTTCGAGACGCCAGATCGAGTATTCCCTTCCGGGAATGTCCTTCCGGGAATTCCTCAACTTCGAAGGGGCCGGTGATTTCCAGGCCTTTGGCTTGGATGAAATTCTCTCCAACCATGCCGGAATCGCCGCGAACATCACCAAGACAGTGAAAATCATTCCAAAGTTCGAGGATTACATGCGCTTGGGGTATTATCCGTTTTACAAGGAAGACCGCCGCCATTTCCACCAGAAACTCCTCCAAGTTGTAAACCAAGTGCTTGACGTTGACTTGCAAAAGGTCGAGGAAGTCACGCCGGAGACCATTCGCAAAGCCCGAAGAATGCTGGTCATCCTTGCGGAATCCACACCTCAGACTCCGAACACCTCGCAACTTTGCAGAGGATTGGAAATGGACCGCAAGCAGGGCGTCAAGATTCTCCACGCGCTTAGGCGGGCCGGACTCGTCGGAATGCTCGCGGAAGAAGCAGACGCCCTGAAGCGGCTGTGTGCGCCGAACAAACTTTTCTGCGACAACACAAACATCATGTTCGCGCTGACTCCTTCCCCAGACAAGGGCACGCTTCGGGAAGTGTTTTTCAACCGCCAGCTCTCAGTCGGCCATGTCACGGCATTTCCTCAAAATGGGGACTGCCTGGTTGACGGACAACATCTGTTTGAAATCGGGGGTGAAAACAAGACATTCGCTCAAATCAAGGACATCCCCGACAGTTATCTGGCGGTCGACAACATCGAAGTGGGACGTCGCTGCCGAATCCCGCTATGGCTATTCGGTTTTCTGTACTAATGGGCGATGCTTCGCCTACCCGGATTGTGCATAGGGCGTTAAAACGATGAAAACGGACGCAAAACGAACAAAACCCCTCCCCGAGATGCCGTTCCAGGTGGACCACAAGCTGAACGTGGACATCCCCACGCAGGTCACGGACGGCCTGCGGGAGGCCATTCTCACCGGCTACTACAAGCCGGGGGACGTCCTTCCGAGGATACGGGAGTTCACGCGCGGGCTGCACGTCTCGCTGCGCGCGCTTCTGCCCGCCTACCGCACGCTGAAGCGGGAGGGGCTCATCAGTCCGCGCTCCCGCCTCGGCACCGTCGTGGTCGGCCCCGTGGCCGATGTCTTCCGCGGCCGCGTCGTCATCGTGAACCAGGGCGACGCCCCCGCGTACTTCGACGCCGTGGCGGGCGACGTGCTCACGCGGCGCCTCAACGCGGCCGGATACGTCGTCGTCAGCGTCTCGGCGATTCCGCTTGGCAGGCGCCGGGACGACGCCGAAAAGGAGCGGTTCGACGTGCGCCAGCTGAACGCGGCGCTCCGCCAGAAAACGTCGCTCGCGGTCATCATGGGCTCCTTTCCGCCGCTTGAGCGCGCCGTGGCCACAACGGGGAC
>JAFSTA010000251.1 GCA_017450695.1 Kiritimatiellia bacterium
AAAACCTCCGTTGATTTTTGTTTCAGCCGCAAAGAACGCCAAGAACGCATAGGAATGGCGCAAAAGGCCAATTGTTGTTTGAGATGGTGTATTTATCCATCTCACCCAAATGGTGAAGAGGGGATTTCATTCTTTTCTTCTTACAGATATTCATCTTTGCGATCTTTGCGTTCTTTGCGGCAAAAAATACAGAGGCGGGGAGGTCTCAACAGAGGAATATAGGTTTAATTTTCCCCGCGGGAGGGGCGCGCTCCGTCGCGCCCGCTGCGTAGCGACGGCGCCCTCGCCGTCGGTTTGCGGGGAAGCGGCGGATAAGTGGCGGCATAGCCGCCTTCCCTAGAATGCGGCCAAGCCTTGTTCACGTATCGACGTAAAGCTCGCCTTTCCGAGAACGATGTGGTCAAGGAGAGGTATCCCCACGACCCGTGACGCTTCCAGCAGTCGCTTGGTCGCCTCGATATCTTCCCGGCTGGGTTCCGGATCGCCGCTGGGATGATTGTGCGCCACGATGACGGCATGTGCGCTCCAGCGAATGGCATCCTTGAATACCTCGCGTGAATGGATCGGCGACCTGTCCAACGTTCCCTTCGTCACGCAGATGGGTTCGCAAAGAGGATGATTCTTCGCGTCCAGCGGCAAGACAAGGAAGTTCTCCTGTTCCTCGTCCATCGCTAGTGACCGCCGGAACACTTCGACCGCGACTTCGGTGGAGTCCACCACCTTTGCCCGGACATCTTCCGGCGTTACCTCGAACCCTCTTCTCACCAATTCAAAAGCCGCCGCAAGTTCCAGCTGCTTGCTCGGACCGATACCAAGCACCCGCTCGTTCGGATGCGTCGTATTGTATCCCCTGATCGTCTCGCCCAGCTCGCGCCAGTCGCAACGGACGAGTCGCGGAAGTGATCCGAACGCCTTCAGAAGCCGTCGCGACAGCTCCGCCACGTCGCAACCGTGCGCCCCCGTCTTGAGCATCACCGCCAGCAGCGATGCGTCATCCACCATCCGCACGGATGATGCCCTGCGCATCTTCTCACGCGGTTTGAGTTCATCCGAAAGCGACTTGAAGTTGTTCGGTTCCATCTCCGTTTCCCGTCTTCTCCTACGCCAGCCTCTTGCCCAGTTCGATTTCAAAGCTTCCGCCGTTCTCTTCCACTCCGACGACCTCCCAGGTCATCTGCCTCGTCGTGTAGCCGTATGCGAGGCGCACCGCGACGGGCTTTTTGTGGCGGAACATCGGGATGTACTTCGGATTGACCGTACGGTATTCCATCCGCTTCTCCCCAGACTCGATCGCGTCGTAGTATTCGGACATCATGACAAGATACGCGCAGTATCCAGGCGGGACGGGGGAGGGGACCCCCGGCTTGCCGCTCTTCCAGCATTCTGCGGGTGTCGCGCTGTATGAGTCGATCAGATCGACATACACACCCTTATACTCGTCGAACAGCAACTGGAGGTCGGCGCTGATGGCGGCCGTTTTCTCCGCGTAGGCGGTTGCGGCATCGTCTGTCGCAAACATGGACATCGCGGGGAGGATGTTGTTGAAATCTTCCCCCGACGTTGCCAGTGCGCCGATCCCCAGCGAATTCGTCAGGTATGTGTATGTCTTCTCGGCATCCATCCCGTGCTTCTCAGCCAGCGCCTGGACATCTTTTCCCAGTTTCTCGATCACGAACGCCGCCCAGTTCACCTGTCCGTTCGACGAATTGTACGCGTGGATGAATGCGTGGATGAGGGTACGCTTGGGACGGAGCGACGGGCTGGCGTCCAGCGCCTTGCGGATTTTGCCGAGCAGTTCCTTGTCTTGGCAGTTTGCGCCGTGGTATTGATCGACCATGCTGAGGATGTAGTCGATGTTTACGTCGAACTGGCGTATCGTGTCCATCTCGAACACGATGTCGTCGTTGATGTTCTCGCGCTCTCCCTTCTCCTTGCCGCGCAGCCGGTCGTAGAAGTCGAGATACCAGCTCTTGTAGTCCTGCAGCTGGAGATCCGTCAGGATCTGCTTGGCCGCACGGTCCTCCGAGAACTCGTCGAAGACGCGCAGGATGTTCAGCCTGCGCAGAAGCTCCCCGAAAAGTACGACGAACCCCTTGATCGCCGCCTCCCCGATTATCACCGTGTCCAGCGGGTATTCGGCGGTAAGCTCATGGATCAGTTCGACATAACTCTTGACCTTCCGCCCATTGCCGTCGGCATAGCCCGTCGAGTAGTATTCCGCGAAAGTGCGGATTTTGACGATTCCCGCCGCGTTCTTGTCCCCGAACAGCGAGATCGCCTCGTTCGTCTGGTCTTCCAGATTCCGGAAGCAGATGACGTTCCCGCACGTCTTGACCGAGTTGAGGATGCGGTTCGTCCGCGAGAACGCCTGCAGCAATCCGTGCAGCTTCAGGTTCTTATCGACCCAGAGCGTGTTGAGCGTCGTCGCGTCGAACCCCGTGAGGAACATGTTCACCACGATGAGAAGGTCGAGCCGGCGCGTCTTCATCTTCTCCGAGATGTCCATGTAGTAGTTGTGGAACTGGTCCCCGTTCCCCGCGCCGAACGCCGACTTCCCGCTCTTCGGGAAGAGACCGTTGTAGTCTTGGATCGCGCCTTCCAGGAACTGCCGCGAGGTCTGGTCGAGTTTGGTCACGTCGCCGCCGCCGTCCAGGTCGCCGTCCTCGGGATCGTCCTCGTTTTGGGAATACGTGAAGATCGTCGCGATTTTGAGGCCTTTTGCGGGATGATCCTCCGGCAACGCTTCCAGCTGCCTCTTGAACTCGTCGTAGTATGCCATCGCCGCCTTGACGGAACTGACGCAGAAGATCGAGTTGAATCCCTTGACCTGCTCTCCCTTGAGCATATATGACTTGGCGCGGAGTGTCTTGTCGTCGAAATGCGAGAGGATGTACTTCACCACCTCCGTGACCCGTTCCGGCTTCAGCAACGCGCTCTCGACGTCGATGCTTTTTACGTTCTTGTCCTGGATGTTTTCCTTGGGCGACACCTTGCCGATCGTCTCGACGTGGAACGGCAGCACGTTCTGGTCGCGGATGGCATCGACGATCGTGTACTGGTGCAGCTGTGCCCCGAACGCCTGTTCCGTCGTGCGCATGTTGGGGTTGCCGCTCGCGCCCGCGTTCTTGGCGAAGATCGGCGTACCCGTGAAACCGAAGATGTGGTACTTCTTGAACTTCTTCGCGATTTCGGCATGCATCTTCCCGAATTGGCTTCGGTGGCACTCGTCAAAGATGATGACGACGTGTTTCTGGTAGATGCCGGCGTGTTCCGATCCGGGCGCGTTGTTGTTCACGAAGATGGAGAGTTTCTGGATGGTCGTGATCACGATCTTGGACTTCTGGACCGGCTTGCCGTTTTTGTCGCACGTGATCGCATCCGAGAGCTGTGCCGTCAGCGCCGCCGTATCGACCGTTCCCTTCACGCAGTCCTTCTGGAACCGGTTGTACTCCCGCTGCGTCTGGTTGTCGAGGTCCTGCCGATCCACCACGAAGAGAACCCGGTCGATGTAGTCCAGCTTTGTCGCCAGTTGCGCCGTCTTGAACGAGGTGAGCGTCTTGCCGCTGCCCGTGGAGTGCCAGACGTATCCGCCCGCCGTGACCGTACCGAGGGTTTTCGGATTGTTGGAGGCATACCGGATTCGTTCCAGGATGCGTTCCGTCGCGGCGATCTGGTACGGGCGCATCACCATCAGTACCTCCTCCTCGGTGAACACGCAGAACCTCGTGAGGATGTTGCGGAGTGTCCGTTGCGCGAAGAATGTCTTGGCAAAATCCCTCAAATCCGTGATCGGGTTGTTCCTCGCGTCTGCCCACCAGCTCGTGAACTCGAAGCTGTTGGAGGTCTTCTTGCCGCCTTTCGTCGCGGCGTTCGCCATCTCGCGGAGGTGGTTGTCCCGCGTCGTGTTCGCGTAGTATTTCGTCTCCGTGCCGTTGGAGATCACGAATATCTGCACCCACTCGAAGAGCGCCGCGCCCGCCCAGAACCCGTCGCGTGAATAGCGTTTGATCTGGTTGAACGCCTCGCGGATCGCGACGCCCCGCTTCTTCAGCTCGATGTGGACGACCGGCAGACCGTTCATCAGCACCGTCACGTCGTAGCGTACCTCGTGTTCGCCGCCGAGTTCCTCGTACTGGTTGATCACCTGAAGCGTGTTCTTGCCCGGATGCTCGACATCGACAATCATCAGGTTGTCGTGGTGTCCGTCGTCGAACGTGAAGTCGAAACGCCGTTCCTCCTGGAACTTCTTCGTCTTCTCGACCACGTGGTCTTTCGGGTTGGCGAGGATTTCGCTGTAGAACCGTGCCCACTCCTTGTCCGTGAACGTGCCTCCTTTCAGCTCCTCGCGGTTGAGTTTCTCCATCTGCCTGCGCAGATTGTCAATCAGATCCGCCTCCTGCGTCAGTGTATTCAGGTACTCGTACCCCTGTGACTCCAGCGTCTGGATGAATCTCTTCTCCAGCTGCGCCTCCGACTCATACGCCCCGCTCCCGACCTCGATTTCGGGCAGGTACTCGTTCACCACGGTGAACTCGGGACATTCCGCTAGCTTGTCGTACTCCATGCTTTCTCCTCCTTGATTGCCACGTCAAGACCGATCATTTTCCGGATACACAATCCGAGCGCATACAAGGGCAGGGACCGTACATCCAGCGAATCGGAGAAGTTCTTGAGCGATGACTTGATCGCAAATCGCGGTCCGTACATCTTCGTGTACACGGCAAGGCTCTTCGCTTTCGTGTTGGTGGACGACTTCACCTCCAAGGGATAGACGGTATCGGTTCCTTGAACGACAAAGTCAACCTCAGAAATTCCTTCGTCCGGTGTCCAATAGCCTGCGCAGACATTCCTTGCCGCAAGTTCCTGCAACACGAACTGCTCGGTCAACGCGCCTTTGAAATTGGTGAAAAGCGCGTTACCCTCCAGCACTACGGACGGATCGAGCGAACTCATGGCTCCAAGTAGTCCGACATCGTGGACATAAAGTTTGAACGCCCCCATGTCCGCGTAATGGGAAATCGGCAGTCGTGGCGGGCAAACCCTGTTGAGCATGAGAACCATTCCCGCATCCTTCAGCCATTCCAGCGCCACCTCGTATTCTCTGGCTCGTGCGCCAGGGCGGAGGGCCGAATAGATGAACTTCTTGTTTTCCTTCGCGAGTTGCGAGGGAACGTTATTCCACAGAAGCCGTATCTTGGGAAGAATCTCGACGGGCGCGTGCTTCTTGAAGTCTTCGTCATAGTCCGCGAGGATGTTCAGCTGTGTGCGTCTCGCTTCCGCGAGCGAGCCTGTCGAAACCCAGTCGTCCACGGCTTCCGGCATTCCTCCGACAACAAGATAATACTTGAGTTCACGGATGTATTCGTCGGATAGCAACCTGACCGTCTTCCAGTCCTCCGCTCTCACGGCCTCGACCAGCGAAGCCTTTCCCGCCGCAAGCAGGTATTCCACAAAAGTCATGGGATGGACATTTAGCCGATCCACCTTTCCCACGGGGAACGACTCCACGCCGGCCTTCTTGCGGTTCCCATCCCCTGTACTTCCGTACGAGAGTCCCAAAAGAGACCCGGCGGCTACCACAGCCAGTTCCGGCATATCTTCGTAGAAGAACTTGAGACTGGTCAGGGCGCTGGGGCATTCCTGTATCTCATCAAGCAACAGAAGTGTCTTCCCCGGTACGATTCGCTTGCCCGTCGCCGTCTGGAGAAGTCGTATAAGCCCGTCGGGATCGATGTCTCCCTTCTCCATTTGCTGGCATAGCGTACGCTTGCGCATGAAATTGACCAATACGGAATCATTGGGGAATTCGCGCTTTGCAAATTCCTCCATCAGCCACGTCTTGCCGACTTGCCGTGCTCCCATTAAGATAAGCGGTTTCCGCTTCCTTTTGTTTTTCCACTTGTAGAACTCGTCTAGGCATTCTCGCTGCATGATTTCCTCCGTTTTGGAAGGCATTATAGCATGCTTTCGTGATGGATGCCAATATAATCGATCACATTTTCTTGACGAATAATGGTGGTTCAAATCACATTTCCTTGACGAATAATGGTGGTTCCAATCACATTTCCTTGACGAATCTCGTCTGCTGATGCCACGAATCGAGACCTCGTACGCCCTTCTTCCCAGTGGCCGCCAGTGTTCGCTCCACTTCTCGCCATCCACGTTCCGCGTTGACGTGAAGCACCCTCCGCGTCTCCGTGTGGGAGGAAAGACACGCGACAAGGGACACGCGGCACGCGGGGGCGCGAGACATGAGACGCGAGACGAACTCCATCCTCGCTTTTCCACTGGCGCGAAACATCCCTGCGCCTCTGCGTGAGGAAGCAAATGACTCACACTGTACACAATTCGTCTTAAAATTGTAAAGGATTCACTTGACATCCGCGACACAGATTTGCTAGTATTCGCCCCACAAGGAGAACAAAGATCATGGCAACGATAAACTTTAGAATCGATGAAGAGACCAAGCGCGTGGCGGACGCTCTTTTTGCCGACCTCGGCATGACGATGTCCGGCGCCATTACCATATTCCTCAAACGGGCGATCGAATATCGCGGCATTCCGTTTGAGGTGAGGTTGCGGGATCCTTCTGCACGTCCGATGTCGGAACTTCTTCAGCGCATGGACGATGTGGAACATGGGCGCAACTGTCATTACCATGACCTCATTGAAGTTGAGGACAAGGAAGAAATACATCCCCGCACGAAGCCTAGCCGTGAGAAAAGTCGTCGTCGGAGGGCTGTGGCGTGAAAAAACTCTGGCACGACCGCGCGTGGGCCGAGTATGCTGAATGGCAGACGCAGGATACCAAAACCCTCCGCCGCATCAACAATCTTCTCAAAAGCATTGAGCGAAACGGCTACAGTTGTATTGGCAATCCCGAACCGCTCAAGGGCAATCTTGCCGGCAAATGGAGCGTCCGTATCGATGCCGCCAACCGAATCGTCTTTCAGATTGTAGAGGATGTTCTGGAAATCTACTCCTGCGCTGGTCATTACGAGTGATCCCATCTACGCCGTCTCCTTCCGCTTGAACGTCAGCAATTTCTCGCGATAGTATTCGTACTGCTTCTTCCGGGCGGCGATCTCCGCTACCAATCCTGAAGTCTCATCGTTACACAGTGCATCAAACTTTTCGAAGATTGTAACAATTCTTTTTTGATCCTCAAGTGGCGGAACAGGAATCTTGATCTCCTTAAGCTTTTCGGGAGTGACCTCAATGACTTTAACTCCATGAGCAAGTTTCCTCTTTTGTTTTATAAACGTTGTGGAATGAAAATAGCACGAAAGGAACTGCGGATTTTGGTTATGTCTGATAATTGCAGTATGTCCACTTACTGCGACGGGCGTATCTCCGATCCAAGCGAAACACTTGCAGACATCTTCAACTGTTTCACTTGTTACGGCCATTATCAAATCACCAGGGTTCGCAAATCTCTGATTGACGGCCTTTCCTGAATTGACATAGGTTAAAACCTTCTTAGACCATAAACCAAAATGTGTATAAATCTGACCATAGTGAACACATGGTGTCCCTGTCTCGGTAAAATCATTTTTCTGTAAATTTCCGCCCCTGATGATTTCCGCGATCTCTCCCAGCGATTTCCTCTCCACCTCGTCGCCAAACGTCAGTAGCTTCTCCCTGTACTGCTCAAACTGCTTCCGCCGTGCCACCAGCTCCGCTTCCAGTTCGTCAATCAATCCCGTGAAACCGTCCAGGATTCGCACGATCTCTTTCTGCACCGCAAGCGGAGGAACGGCCACTGACACCCTATACAATCCCGTCTGTGTTAGACTCGGAACACCTCCCGCATTATTCAAGCGGCTAAAATCAACTGTCGTCATGTAATAATACAGATACTTGGGAAATACGACATCGGTCTTGATCTCCGTGTAAAAAACCGTGTCCACATTCCAAAACGGTACATCTACATAAAACAGGTTCTCTATCGATCCTTTTCGTGGAATCAACACCGTTGGTTTATCGTAAACATAACGATCAACATAAGTCATTATTCCACCTGAACCATACACGGGAAAGGTGCCTTCACTAAACGATTTATAGTCTTTCCCGTTTTTAATCACACACACATCTCCCAGTGGCTTGTATTCCACGCCATCGGGACAAAGTTCGGCAATCAGTTCGTCAATCCGTTTTTCTCGTTTCATGTAAAACCTCCTTTTGAATCCAACCCAAGCCCCTTCCCCTCCGCGTCTCCGCGCCTCTGCGTGAGATTCCAATCGCCCGGTACATGAGACGGTGGAAGTTCGCTTCGAGTTGTTTCTATCTCCTTGCGTTTATTCTCCGTACTCCTGCACGAACTTGTCAACCGCCTTGCGCAATTCGCTTTCCTTCTTCACGATCTCCGCGATCTCGGCATTGAGCTTTTGGATATCGACCTTCTCCCGCCTGTCCTCCGGCTCCACGTAGGTCGAAACGGAAAGGTTGTACTTCTCTTCGACAATCTTCTCGTAGGGGACGATGCAGGTCTTGTGCTGGATTTCCTTGCGTTCTGCGTAGAGCTGGAAGATCGCCTCGATGTTTTCGTCCGAAAGCCGATTCTTGTTTCCGTCCTTAACGAACATCTCTTTGGTGTCGATAACCAGGATGCTCGTGTCGTTCTTCTTGTTCTTGCGAAGGACAAGGATCGTCGTCGCGATGGACGTTCCAAAGAAGAGGTTGGGCGGCAAGTCGATCAACGCATCGATGAAGTTGTTATCGACCAGATATTTTCGGATCTTCTGTTCCGCTCTGCTGCGGTAGAAGATACCGGGGAAGCAGACAATCGCGGCGCAGCCGTTCTCGGCGAGCCAGGCGAGCGCATGAAGGATGAATGCGAAATCGGCATTATTGCGCGGTGCCAAGACTCCCGCCGGTGCAAAGCGCGGATCGGTAATCAGCGTGGGATCATCGTTTCCGTCCCAGGGAATCGAATACGGCGGATTGGAAACGACGACCTCGAAAGGCTCTTCGCCGTAATGCCGCTCGTTCGGCTTTTTGAGTGTGTCTCCAAGCGCGATGTCGAACTTGCGCGGATCGATGTCGTGCAGGAACATGTTCATGCGGCAGAGCTGGTGGATGGTCGGCTCCTTCTCCTGCCCGAAGAAGCCGCCCAGCACGTTTTCCTTGCCGATGACCTTCGCCACCTGCATCAGGAGCGAACCAGATCCGCAGGCCGGATCGTACACCTTGCTCACCTTTTTTCGTCCAAGTGTGGTGATGAGGGCGAGAAGCCGCGACACCTCCTGGGGCGTGAAGAACTCGCCGCCGGACTTGCCCGCGTTCGAGGCATACATCTTCATGAGGTACTCGTAGGCGTCGCCGAACGCATCGATCGAGTTGTCCTTGAAGTCTCCGAGGTTCATCTTCGCCACGCCGTCAAGAAGCGCGACCAGTTTCTCGTTCCGTTCATCGACCGTCGCGCCCAGATTCTGCGTACTGCTGAAGTTCATCCCCGCGAACAGGTCCTTGAAGTCCTGTTCGCTTTCGGTTCCCTTCGCGGACTCCTCGATTTCCGTAAAGACTTCTCTCAGTGTCACATTCAGGTTCTTATTGGTGGCGGCATTTTTCTGGACGTTCCGGAACAGATGCCACGGTGAAATGAAGAATCCCAGCTTCTGAACAATTGCTCCACGGACCTTATCCTTCCACTCGTTCCATTTCTTCTCCTCCTCCATTATGGGTGGTTCTTCCTTGACGTCACCATACACGAAACCTGCGTTGCCGGCTTTAGCTTCATCCGTATTGACGCTGTTCTCCAGCTTCTCCGAAATGAAACGGTAGAAAAGCGTCCCCAGCACGTATGCCTTGAATTCCCATCCGCTCACGCTGCCGCGCAGACTGTCGGCGATCTTCCAGATCGTCTTGTGCAGCTCCGCCTGCTCTTCCTTCGATTTCATCTTCATGCCTTCCACAATGTTCGCGCACGTTCCGTCGCGGACACCGCATCCATGCATGAAAAAAGAGCGCACTTCCTTTTCGATGCACTCCTCCGAAGCCCGACCAAAGGCCTGAATAGAATACATGAAGAGAAAATGCGCCCGTGCGGGCGCATCTCCACTACCATGTCGCTCTATTCAAAAATGTTTGGACGTATTTTGGCTGAACGACGTGTAGCTTTGATGCCACAAG
>JAFSTA010000252.1 GCA_017450695.1 Kiritimatiellia bacterium
ACCTCGGAGAAGTCGCGAATTTCGCGTCCGGTCAGTTTGGTGAACGCGCCGGGAGTTTTGCAGGTCTCCTGCACGTAGGCGCGGTAACGCGCCTGCAGTTCCGGCGTGACGCGGACGCGCAACAGGCGGCGCGGGTAGGCGGCGTGGATGAAGGCATCCCACTGCGGACAGGCGGGATCGGCGAAACGCGCCAGCAGGCCGTGCGCGACCTGATTCGTTCCCGCCTGATGCCGCAGGTAACTCTCCCACAACGGACGCGACTCGTAGGGAACGGTGCGCGACATCGGCGTGTCCGCCGTGTCGCGGTACCATTTTTTGAACGACTGGTACAGCTCCATCTTCGGGTCGTTCACCGCGTAGTCCCAGGTGGGGTGGTGGAGCGGGGCGCGCTGCTGCGCCAGCATCCGGATTCCGAAGAAGCTGGAATAGCGGATCGGCCATTCGGTGTTGAGCAGGGCGAGCGCGGCATCGCGACGCTGCGTCGCGGACATCCGCGCGAAGGCGGCGGGATCGCGCTGGCGCACGCGCTCCTCGAAGGAGCGGCGGACAAAGCCCGCGACATCCCGCGCGTCGAACGAGCAGACCGAATTGCGGATGTCGTACGAACGGTTGAACGTGGCGTAGTCCTCCGCCATGCGCTCCCAGCGGGTACGCGTGGCGGAATCGTCCAGTCCCGCCAGTTCCCGCGACGCGAACACGGTCGCCTCCGGGTCGCGCGAGACGACGATCCAGCTGCTCCAGTGTTTCGGCGCATCGGGATAGACGGTCTCCGGGAAACGCGGATAGCAGCTGGCGACGTAGCGCATATACCGGTCGTTGCGGTCCCAGACCGCGCGGAGGAAGGGCGCGAAACGGTAGTAGTCGTACCCGCCCGTCAGCGAGGCCGTCACCATCACCAGAAACGGCCACACCATCGTGATGCCGCCGAGGATCAGCAGACAGTAAACCAAGGCGAGAAAGACTCTCGCCTTGGCTGTTTTGCGTTCAACTGGTAGCAGGACTGCCAATTACGCCTTCTCTACGGTGCGGGGCTGGAAGAGAACCGCCATCAGCACCATCAGGACGGCGGAGATGCCCAGCGCGATCAGGTACGGCTGCGTCCAGTTGTGGACCTTCACGGTCTCCGCCACGTTCTGCGCGTTGGTGATCGTCTTTTCCACGAGGTTCGCGTCCAGAATCTTCTGGAAGACCCAGTTGGAGAGGAGTGTGCCGCCACCGAACATGATCAACCCGATGAGACCCTGCGCCTGTCCGCGCAGTTCGGCGGGCGCCGCCGCATCGACGTACATCTGGCTGCCGACGATCAACAGACCGAAGATCAAGCCGTGGATCAGGATGCCGCCGAAGTCCATCGCGTCACAGCAGGTCGAACCCAGATAGAACGAACCGTAACGGAAGACCAGCGCGCCGAGACCGATGACCATCGCCCACTTGTAGCCGGCCTTCTTGAGGATGAACGGGATCATCAGCATGAAGATCAGTTCGAAAACCTGACCGAGGTTCATCGTCAGCGTGATGAACTTGAAGCCCTTCTCATCCAGGTAGGCGCCGTTATAGACGTTGTACCACTGAAAGGGAACCATCGCCAGCAGGATGAGGATCGAGAAGACCGCGAAGTCCAGGCGCTTGAAGAGAACCAAAGCCTTGAGGCCGAGCGCGTCGGCGATTGACATCGGCGTCCCCTTCGCCTTGGGCGGGGTGGCCGGCAGGAAGAACGCCAGGAATCCGCCAAGGACGGAGGCAATCGCGCCGCCGAGGAAGATGTTGGAGGTGAGGTCGAAGTTCTCAATGCCGAAGCACTTCGTTCCGATGATGGAGAAGACGGCGGAGGCAACCCAACCCAGCGAACCGAAGACACGGATCTGCGGGAACGCCTCGGTCGTGGAGTTCGCCATCGCGATGGTGGCGGTCAGCGACCACGTCGGCATGTAGAAAAGCATGACGAGCAGGAGGCAGATGAAAAGCATCTTCGGATCCTGAATCTTCCATGCCCAAAGCAACAGCGCGGCACCGGCGAAGTTGCAGATGGCGAGAACCTTCTCGCTGTTCAGGAAACGGTCGGCGAACATTCCAAACAACGGCGAGGAGATCGTGCCGAAGGCCATGATCAAACCGCACCAGAAGGCCCATTGCGCACCGTCGGGCATTTTCCCGACGTAGGCGAACATCGGAATGAACCAGACCGGCAGCATCATAAACTGCAAGAACATCATCGCGCTCAACTTGATGCGCGTACCCATTGACATGGACGAACTCTGTGACATAACCGTTTCCTTTCTGATTGGGGAACATCCCCGCCCTGTTTGACTGAACGGGTGAAATTATCCCAATTCTCGGAATCCGTGTCAATCCGATTCTTGGAGGGATTCCGATTCGTCGCGTCCTTGTGGGAATGTCAGTTTTGTTTTGCCTCGCGCAGAGACGCGGAGACGCAGAGGGGGAACAGGACCCCAAATCGGGGAAGTAACAGGAGTGCCGTTTCCCCGAAAAGCCGCGTCAGCGGCGATTGAACCATTTCACCTTTTCACTTACTCCTGACGGCTGAGTCGCTTTGGTCCCTTCCGTCTCTTTGATCCCTTTTGCCTCCCGAAAAGCGACAAGCGTGTCGCCTCCCCAAAACAGGCGGCGTCAGCCCCCTTCTTTTCAGCCTCTCAGAAAAAGCGAGCGGGCGGTCTCGGATTCGAGACCGCCCGCGGTTCTGTAGCGAATTGACAGGGAACGATTACCAGGCGTAATGGGCGAACGCCTTGTTGGCCTGCGCCATCTTGTGGGTGTCATCACGCTTCTTGATGACATTGCCCTGCCCGTTGAACGCATCCAACAGCTCCAGCGCAACCGCCTTCGGCATCGGCGTACCGCGACGCGCACTGGCGTACTGGGACATCCAGCGGAGCGCAAGGGAGAGCTGACGCACCTCGCGGATCGGGACGGGAACCGGGTAGGTCGTGCCGCCGACGCGACGGGACTTCACTTCGACTTTCGGCTTCATGTTGGCGATTGCCGTGTTCAAAACTTCCAAGGGATCCTGATCCGCCTTCGCCTTCCGAAGTTCCTCGATCGCGCCGTACACGATCCGCTCCGCCGTGGACTTCTTGCCATCGCGCATCAGCGCATGCACCACGCGGGCCACCAGTTCGCTCTTGTACTTCGGGTCAATCGGGGCGACCCGTTTCACTGCACCATGTCTTCTAGCCATAATCCGCCTTAGTTCTCTTTCTTCTCGCGTTTCATACCATACTTCGAACGGCTGCGGTTGCGGCCATTCACGCCCAAGCTGTCCAAGCAGCCACGGATGATGTGGTAACGGACACCGGGAAGGTCTTTCACACGACCGCCACGAACGAGGACAACGCTGTGCTCCTGCAGGTTGTGCCCTTCTCCGGGGATATATGCGGTCACTTCATACCCTGTGGTCAAACGCACACGGGCCACCTTGCGCAAGGCCGAGTTCGGCTTTTTCGGAGTCTGCGTCTTCACCACCAAACAAACGCCACGGCGTTGCGGACACCCCTTCAGCGCAGGGGATTTGCTCTTCTTCTGCGCAGGGGTACGCCCCTTGCGCACTAACTGATTGATAGTCGGCATTGATTCTTTCCTTTAGAATTCGCTACAAACGTTTGGTCAATATACCATTTTTCCCGGGGATAGGCAAGAGGGAATTTTTCCAAATTTTTTGTTCGCTTATTGGCGCTAGTGGATGGCGGAAGTGGGCATTTGCTGTCAGCCTTGACCCCGTCGCCCGCACCATACGCAGGAATGTACAGGAGGGCAAGTTTTGTTTTGCCTCACACGGAGGGCGCTTCGCGCCAACAGGGAAACGTGACACTTCGACTCGTCTCGTGTCTCATCTCTCACGCCCCGCGTGTCCCCTGTCTCGTGCCTTTTACTTCACGCGGAGCCGCAGGGAACGCAGAGAACGGGAGGGGCAACGTCCCCCGTTGCCCGAATTGTGGGGGTGCGCCTGCCTGTCCTCCGTAGCCTTGCGCAGGAAGGAGCGCAACCGCAATGTTGAACACGCCTACCCGGCTGAACACGCTTACCCCTCTGGCGGCGTCAACTCCCCTACCCTGCCTTACTGCACACAGGTCGGGAGCCAGGTCGCGATCTGCGGGAAGCAGACGAGCAGGGCTGCCGCCACGAAGAGCGCAAGCAGGAACGGTACGGTTCCCTTGAAGATCGTCTGGATCGGAATCGTCCGGTCGATGCCGTTCACGACATAGACGTTGACGCCGACGGGCGGCGTGATGACGCCCATTTGCGTGACGACCACGACCAGCACGCCGAACCAGATCGGGCTGTAGCCGAGCTTGAGGATCACAGGATAGAAGATCGGGACGGTCAGCATCACCAGCGCCAGCGAGTCCACGAAACAGCCCGCCAACAGGTAGAAGATGGAGACCAGCAGGATCACGCTCCAGGACGGCACGGAGAGGTTCGAAAGCCAAGTCGCGAGATGCACCGGGATCCCCGTCACCGCAAGGAAATGTCCGAAGACCGTCGCTCCTGCTACGATGATGATGACCATGCAGGAGGTACGGATCGTCTCTTTCATGGCGCGTCGGATCATCCGCCAACTCGCCTTCCCGCTGAACAACGCGATCAGGAGACTTCCCAGCGCGCCGATGGAGGCACCTTCGGTGGGGGTGAACCATCCGGCGAACATTCCGCCCATTACGAGCGCAAAGAGGAGTAACGTCTCGATCACGCCCTTGAGCGAGGCAAAACATTCGCGAAGCGGATACTTCGGGCGTTCCGGCGCGTAGTTGGGCCGCAGGATGCAGAGGCCGCAGATCACGAGACAAAAGAGTCCCGCGATCAACAGACCGGGCAAGACACCTGCAACGAACAACTTGCCGATCGACTGTTCCGTCAGGATACCATACACGATGAAAACAACGCTGGGCGGGATGAGCATGCCGAGTCCCCCACCCGCCGCCACGACACCACCGGCCAGTTCGGGATCGTACCGGAAGCGTTTCATTTCGGGCAGAGCGACTGCCGCCATCGTCGCGGAGGTCGCGGGACCGGATCCGCAAATCGCGCCGAATGCGGCACAGGCCCCGACCGTCGCCATCGCCAGCCCGCCAGGCAACCGGCCAAACCAGTGGTTGGCTGCATTGAATAACTTGGTGCTGATGCCCGAATGGAAACAGACCTGCCCCATGAACACGAAGAGCGGAATCACGGTCAGCCCATAATTCATAAAGGTGTCGAGAAAATCGGCTGACAACACCGCAAGCGCCGCGTGGGGCGACACCACCGCCGCGAAGCCGACGACGCCCACGATGGCCATCGCGAAGGCGACCGGAAGACTGGCGATCAGCAACACGACCATGACCAGCAGGCCGACAATACCACAAGTGATGGGATCCATGGCTACAGCAACTCCTCTCTCGGACGAATCAAATGGAAGAGTGAGACAACGGCAGTCAACGCACAGGCGGCGGCGATTACCCAGGCAACCCAGTAGGTCGGGCATTGCAGCGTAGGCGTCACCTCGCCGTCACGCAGCAGACTCTGCCCGCGCTGAACGAACCCACACGCCGCGAAGCTGAACGCGATGACCTGGAGGGTACGCATGACGCTATCGACAATCATCCGGTTGCGGTAACTGAGCTGGTGGAAGAAGTGTTCAATGGCGACGTGCCCCTTGACCGCCGTCGTGATCGGCAACGCCGCCGCAATGGTGATGCCCCCCGCGAGACGCACCATGTCATACGCCCCCGGTACGCTCAGTCCGAACCGGCGCAACAGGACGTCCGTGCAGGTGACTAGCATCATAAAACCGATGCCGACGCCGGCCAGCCAGGAAGACCAGATGACGACCTCCCGCAGCCAACGCCACGATTTTGTTTTTCTGCTCATTGTTTCGCTCCCATTTCCCGATGCGCCTTCTCAACCGCGTCGAGCAGGTCTTTCAAAAATGCCTTGCCGGGCAATCCTTTCGCCTCCGCCTTCTCCGCGAAGTCGGCTAGCACGGGCTTTACGCGCTCCTGCCAGCGGGCCGTCTCCTCGGACGGCAGCTTGTAAATTTCCTTGCCGTGTTCCTTCAGCCAGTCGATGGAGACCTGATCCGCCTGGTTCCAGCCCGCGCCGTGGCGGTCGATCCACTCCGCGCTGACCTCCTCGAAGATCCGCTGGATGTCGGGGGGCAGACTCTCCCACCGCTCCTTGTTCATCGTGACGTACATCGTGGTGGTGTAGCCGGTCGCGGGCGTATCCACAACCGAGTTGATGACCTCGCCCTGCTTCCACCCCTTCAGCGTCTCGATGGGACAGAACGTCGCTTTCACAACACCTTTCTGCAACGCCTCGTAGGTGTCGCCCTGCGGCATCCCGATCGAGTTGCCTCCCAACAGGTTCACGATTTTCACGCAGAGTCCCGTCGCGCGCACGGTCAGCCCCTGCAAGTCTTCCAACTTGCGCACGGGGGGAACAGTCGCCACAATGCCAGGCCCGTGGGCATGGACATAGAGCAGGTGCGTGTTCTCGATTTCCTTCGGACGGTACTTGCGTATCAGCTCATTCGTAATGCGCGTGGCGGAAATACCGTCCGGGTAGCCGACGGGGAGGTCGAATCCTTCAATGAGAGGAAAACGCCCGCGCGTGTACGCGAAGCAACTCATACCGAGGTCAGAGATACCGTCCATCACGCCGGAATAGCACTGGTCGGCCTTGGTCAGGATTCCGCCGGGGAAGATACGGATCTCCACGCGCCCTCCTGAACGCTTCTTGATTTCATCCGCCCACTTGCCGGCCTCGATCGTCTGGATATGCGTAGGCGGGAAGAAAATGCTGTAGTTCAGCCGGATCACCTGCTGCTCCCCACTGCGGGAACAGCCTTGCAGGAACGCGGCCAGCCCCAGCAGGACTGACACCACCCACATGCGGCTTTCACCTTTCGTATGTGAATTGAATTTCATCGGCACCTCATTTCGGCAAGCGTGTCCCGACAGGAATATCCTTGCCAACGGCCCAAGAGTATATCAAAATTTCATACATTCGCAAAGAGCAAGTGTGACGAAAGAGCCGATATTCTTCCTAGATGTGAACCACGGAAATCACGAAACAGATAGATGAGGATGAGGCTGTTGTTCCTGTATCCCCCAGTTGGCCGGTATCACACTTTGCAAAATGTGATACCTACAAAGAAACAGAGGCGGAATCGAAACTTCTGATTTTCCGTGTACTAGGGTAAATGAGGTTGACTGTGTGATTGTTCACCAATCGCACTTGGCACAATTGCCCACAAATCGCATCTGTCCATTTGTATTTGTGGCATGGGCGGTATTTTTGAATAGTTGGGTTTTGTGAACAATGAAGTGATCGGCAAACATTCTAGGCGTGTTAAGCCGGTTCAGCGCGTTACCGAAGTGCGCCCATCCCCATTCGGGCAACGAGGACGTTGCCCCTCCCCATTCTCCGCGCCTCCCAATCGGGGGATCTCGAATTCGACTCTTTGTGGACTCTAAGGGGTAGGGCTTTGGACACATGGTTCGCCATTCTGGTGGTCGTGTGTACGACCTCACGGACGCACAAGCCACAAACCGAAGAGACCGCCAGCCGTGTTTCCAGGCTTCGGCACGAAGCGTATTTCCACGCTCTTCTTGCCCGCGAGAATCTCGGCGGGAATGGCCGTCTCCGTGAACACGAATCCGGACCTTTTATTGTCCACAAGATTCTCGGTACGCACCATCTTGCCGTCCACCAGCACGTCGAACATGCGCTTCCCGCGTTCGCGCGCAAGGTATTTCGCCACAAGGGTACGTCCGCCGGGTGCGTCGCCAACAGCAAGGCGGAAGCTGAAGAAGCCGCCATTCCCCGCATGGCGCCATTTGTATTCATGGTACTCGCCATAGAGGCCGGTGCCCCATTCGGTATTCTCGCCCGCAAGACCGTGAGCCGTCTCGCTCGCGGCATCGCCAATCAAGACAGAGTCAACTGCCCGCCGTGCAAGTTCCGTTTCGCGCTCGTGCGCCTCGGCGAACGCCTTTTCCTCCTCCGGGGCAGCAAGTCGCCAGTACATCGTGTAGCGGCTGAAGTGGAGGTCATAAATTGGCTTGAGCAGGATGTCGCTACCCTTCAGACGGAACGCAATCGCGCCACCTGTCGTGCGTTCGAGGCAACCTGCGGGATCGGTCGCGGCCGCTACGGGAACCTGCGGCATCGGCAACGCTTTTCCGAGCCTCCAGCTCGATGTCGGACTCGACGGCGGATGGGCGATGTAGTCGCTTTGCTTCAATCCTTCGCTCCCGAGGTCACCTACGAGAAGCGTAGGACCGTAGAAGAACGCAACATACTTCTTCGAACCGGGCAGGTATTCGGCGCGGAGCGACATCGGGAACTCGATGTCCATGCGGTCACCCGCCTTCCATTCGCGCTCAATGCAGACATCGGCATCGCCATCTGGAATCATGCGCCAGATTACCCGCGCGCCGTTCACGTACACCGCAAAATCTTTTCCCGCCCAGAACGGACGGCGCACCTTCACCGTGAACTTGGGATCCTTGCCCACCTTCTCGATCTTGACGCATGATGACTCTCCGTAGGGAAACGCCGTCTCCTGGTGGAGCTTCACGCCACGAGCCTTCCAGTCGAGCGTCGCAGGCGCGAAGAGCTGTACTGCCACCGCACGTTCGTCCGGCGCGTGGGTGAACACCATCTGGCCGTACTTGCCGGGCGCCTCGAATCCGGTACCGGTGCAACACCACATGGAGTCGAACTCGTCGGAGTACGTACGCGACGCGCCGGGCTTCGGCGGGGTGTAGTAGATGGTACGGCCGAGGATCGGGTCATGCGTGGAGAGCAGATGGTCGAAGAGGACGCGCTCGTAGAAGTGGATTTTCCCCGCCGACGGTTCCGTCTCGAACAGAGCCTCAGTCTGGCGCAGCATGTTCACGGAGTTGCACGACTCCGGCCCACCGTCCAGGAAAAGCTTCTTCGCAAAGTCCTCCTTCGGGAACAGATGTTCACAATGCGAGTTGCCGCCGTTCGCCCAGGCATGGTCGCTGGCGAACGCATTCCATGCGTTGACGATCGAACGGTGCAGGCGCTCTTCGCCCGTGATGCGATAGACTCGCTCGAACCCGGTGAACTTCGGAATCTCGTTGTTCGCGTGGTGGAAACACAGGTGAGCCACATTTCCGTCCGCGAGCGGCGCGAGCATCCTCTCGTGGCAGAGGCGGCGCGCCCAGCGACGGTATTTCTCGTCGCCTGTCATCTGGAATGCGTAGGCAAACGTCTCCGGCAACGATCCGTGTTCGCAGTCGAGCACCTTCTGCAGCTGCACGTCGTCCAACTTTTCGACGATGGTGTTGCCGAACCAGTCGGAGAGACGCAGAAACACGCCCTTCGCCTTTTCGCTGTCCGTCGCAAGGTAAATGCGCCAAAGGCCGAGAAGAATCTTGTTCATCGTGTAGATGGGTTCGAATCGTCCGTTGATGAACGCACCGTATTCGGTTTTCGGGTTGATCTGGACGTCGATCTTTCCCGATGCAACCTCGGCGAACACCTTGCGTCCGTCTTTGACAGCAAGCGCGTAGCCGTCGCCATGCGCGTTCTGAACGGCATCCAGTTCATCAACAATGTAGAGAAGCCGTTTCTTCAGTTCCTCGTCGCCGGTCGCCTCCACAGTCATCGCCGCACCGGCCATGTAGAAGCCGAGGATGTGACCAGCGAGGTCAAGCCTGAGCTTCGGCGACTCCCAACCATTGTATGGCTCAGCCTTCGGCTCCAATCCCGCCTCGCTGCGGAAGCGGCTCAAGAGACGGTCGGGGGCAAGGCGCAGAAGGTACTTCCTGTTCTGCTCCTGCTGCACCTGAAGCGGCCCGCCCGTGAGCCGTATGGCCGAAAGCGGGAACAGGGCCTCGCGTGCGCGTTTCGCCACACCTTCGTCCGTACGGCGCTCCTGCCTACGCACCTCGTAGAGTTCGCCGTCACAGCGTTCGGGGAGGATGGCTTCGAAGCCATCCTCTTCGAGTTCACGGCCCGTCATCTCCGCCCAGCACTCGCCTTTCGCGCCCTTCAGGATGACGTACTTCGCTTCGGGATCAAGTCCGCGCACGGTTACGCGTCGCGACTGAACCGCCGCGTTGTGGCGAAACACGCCCACCAGTCCGCCGCTCTTCGTCTCGGTGTTGATGCGAGAGAAGCCGTCCCACGTACCCTCCTGCGGCTCTCCGAATCCGGGAAGGTCCTGGCGGAACGACATATATGCGTGCCGCGCCTCAAGCCCCTTGAGCCATCCCGACCACTCCCGGTATTCCGCCCTTTCGTCCGGCGTGAGCTGACGCGGGTCGCCCAGCATAATGGGAAGCGTCCCCGCGAGCGACTTGAAGGCGAGCAGATGGCGCGGCCCGTTCATGTGGAGGTTACCGATCACCAGCGACGTCGCCGGCAACGCGGGCGTGCGCCCCCACGCAAGGCTGCGCACACAGAGCTGTCCGTCCTCGTTGGACTTGATGTTAGAGAGCCAATTACCCTCGGCATGCTTCGCAATGCCGTAGTCCATGAGGAAGGTCTTGCCCGCCGTCTCGAACGTGCAGTCGATGAAGAGGTCCGGTGCAGCCTCGTGCAGTTCGTCGAAGAGCTTCATGCAACTTGCGTAGATTTCCGCGTAGGAATCCTCGTGTCCGGCGTGTCCGGGATGGTCTTTCGCGTAACAGCCCGTCCGCTCATCGCCATAGACGTAGGCACTTGTGGCGATGGCGAGATCGAGCTTCACGTAGGCCAGACCGTGGTCCCTCACGAGACCGAGGATCCTGTCGCGGATGTATTCGCGCCACGGCGTCGCCATACAGGCCGTACGCGTATTCCCGTTCATGGTATGCAGGTTGGAGAGATTCCCCGCCTTGTCCTTCACGAACCATTCGGGATGCTCTTTCATGGGCGCGGACGAGGGATCGGCCCAGGCGAGCGACAGCCAGAGTCCCGGCCTCATGCCCTTCGACTTGATGTAGTCGAAGGTGGGCTTCAGCCCGCCGGGGAACTTCTTCTCGTCAACGGCCCAGTCACCCCTGCCGTACTTGCCGTCGGAGATGTTGATCTGCCAGCCGTCGTCGATGACGAACTCCTCGATTCCGCACTCCGCCGCCGCGTCGGCGAGTTCGCGGATGAGCTTCGCGTCGATATGCGTGGTAAACGGCACCCAGGTGTTATAGACGAACATGGGCTTCTTCGGTATCGCCTCCACGCGTACGCCCATATACTTGCGCACGTAGTCAGAGACCGCTCCCTCCACGGCGCGCGAGGGATCGGCGCACTTGGAATAGGGGGCTGTGAACACGGGCATGGCCGTCCACTTCTCACCGGGTCTCAGGCGTTTGCTGAACGGATAGCGTTCGCCGGTGTGCGGCGTACCCGAAACGATAAAGCAGCCGTCCTGAAACGCCGTCGTGCGTTTCATGGTCGAGACGCCTTCGTTGCCGACGGCGATGCCGCACCGCATCGAGTAGTCGTGTACCACGACGAGCGGATCGTTCCAGTCGCCGATATAGACGCTGCCCTCCTCCCGGTAGCGTGCAAAGCGGCGCATGACGCGGGAGTTAATACATCCCAGCGTCGCGAGACGAAACGTTTCCACATCGACGTCCGTTATACAGAATTTCTTATCCGTCTTGTTCACGACGGCGAGCGTCTTGCGCACGAGTGCGAGGCCGGGATACGTGGTGTAGGCGAGTTCAATGCCGACACTGCCATCGGCGGAAACGCCGGTGACGGTCACGGTACACGATCCGTCCTTCGCCTTGTTCTTCGCGACCGCAACATCCTTCCACTCCGACCATCCGGCATACATCTTTCCATCTACGCGAAACGCGAACTCGGGCGATCCGTTGCGCATGAACTCCGTGCCGTCGGCTGTCTTGTACGAACGGCCCAACAGTTTGCCGCCTCCGTTGTCAAGCGTCCGCGAGACAGCCCCGTCGGCGACCTTCAGCAGACCGTCGGCTGTGGCATCAAGCGCGATCCCCATGATGAGCGCGCCGCATACAATTACACGCGACACCACTTTGGATTTCCAGTTGTTCATTCATCCTCCTTGCCTGATTTACTTAGTTCCAGCATCCAGCCGAGCGAGAGCATGGCACAAAGTGCAGATTGCTTCATCCGTGTTATTCCTTCTCCTGGGTGACATGATCGTCCTTGCCACGCAAAAAAGAAGCGGCGGCGGCAGGATGGTCGGTGTTGAGATAGTCCAGCCCAAGTTCCTGCGCCAGCTCCCACGCCTCCTTGTTGTCGGGGAAACCCCACAGACGGTAAGGAACGCCTTTGGCGTGGGCATGTCTGGCGGCATCGCGGATCTTGTCCTTGTCGGTTTCCGTCATCGCGCCGGAACGCCACGTGGTGTAGATGCGCGCATGGTCGCTGATCCACGAAACGCGCTTGTATTGTCCGCCGTCAAGCTTTCTGGAGGACGGAACACTGAAGAAAACAAAATCAGGATATGCAAGGAAATCCTTTATCTTGGAAATATCGCCGCCTACGCTCAACCTGACCGCCGAAGGGTTTCTGCCGATGTCAAAACATTCGCGGAACCCCTCCTGCTCAATCATCGTCAACAAGGCGTCAAGTGCCGGCTTCCCGTCCTTGAGATCGATAACCAGCTGAAGAGGCTTCCCGTTCGCGTACGCGCACCCGCCGTTTTTACGCACGACCTCGCGCAACGGCTCCAGGTAGAGGCGGCGGAGCGTGTTCTCTTTTTTCAGCTCTTTGCGAGAATGCGCCACCAGCAAATCACCGTCCACCCAAAACACGTCGGCCTCGATGGAGTCCGCTCCCGTCTCGTATGCGCCCCAGAACGGACGCTTCTGTGCGTAGTCGTTGTGCGAATGGATCATGATCCGTTTCGAGAGCTCCAGCATCCAACCACGTTTGGGCGGAATGGGAATCGGCTCGCCGATGCGGAACGACCGCGCCTCTTGGAAGCCAGGAATCGGACGCGCCTCAAGCTTCATTGTCTGCGCCCGGTTTCCGAGCCACCTTCCGTCAATCTTGAGGTGTACGGTGCGCGGCTTCGTCGAGAAGTTGCCGACGGCGATGAGCGCCTTGCCGCCGCGTAGGAACGCCGTCGCCTTCACATCGGGCGAATCGGTCTTCACAAACGCGGATCCCTCCCAGTAGCCGGACATCCTCGCGTCCTCGATCCCGAAGTCCGCCCATGCCTTCCAGATCGCGCCCGGATTCTCCGCGAGACTCCCCTTCCCGTACCAGCGGCGGGTCGTACCATAGACCGCGCCGAGCCAAGGATTACCGCCGCCCTGCAGCATCTCGCCCATCTGCCCGAACGGAATCCCGGAGAACGTCACGAACCAGGTGTCGGAATCCATCTGGTCGTACTTGAACGACTCGCCGAACCAGATGCGGTCGATGTACGGGAAGAACTCCGTGTACTGGTTCATCGGTCCCTTGGAGTAACCAGTGTTGGAGTGGAGATCGACGAGCGCGCCGGGACGGTACTTCTCGATGATGCGACGCACCCGCTTCATCACCGTGCGGTCAAAGGCCACGTCGTCCATGTAGATGCCGTCGATCTTGTAGTTCTCGAACATCCAGCGCAGGCCTTCGAGATAGTAGTTGATCCACCGCGAATGGTGGCTGAGGACGAACGCCGCATCCACATAGCTGCCGTCCCACATCCTCACGTACCACGCCGGACGGTATCCCTCGCCCACATGCTCCCAGAGCCACGGCGCACCGTGCGCATTGCCGGGCGCGACGATCTCCCCGCCGAGACTCCTCAACGCCTGAAGCTCCGCGACATGGTTGGAGAGTTCCCGTATCGTGTAGTACAGCTTCACCTTGCGTCCCTTCTCATGCTGCGCGGCGACGTAGTCCTTCAGCTCCTTCTGCACGACGAACGGATAGTTGATCACGGGATTCAGCAACTGCGCGTGGTGGATGTTCACGATGTTCGCCCCATACGCGGCGGCCTCGTCGAACCGCGCCAGATCGGCGTGGAAGTACCGCTGCGAAAAATGCTTCTTCAGGTCAAGCGGCTTGACCGGCGTGATGTTCAGATCAAACTCCCACTTGCGCGGCACTGCGGGAAGCGAAGTCTCGCCCGTACGGGCAACAACCGTCATCCCATCCGTGCCGCCGACTTCAATCCGCCCCTTGCCGCCGTTTGCCCACGCCTGCGGCGGCGCGTAGTGATACGACCTGTCCGCAATCAGCGGACCGTGGTACGCGCCGCCCCGGAACTCCACGTGCAGTCCCGCCTCCGGCCCGCCAGTCCAGTAGCTGTCATAGTAGCCGACCTTCCAGTCCCATGAATACGACTGCGGACGCTTCCCCCCGTCGTTCCATTGATACGCCGCGCCCATCATGTATTCCGACGCATACGGCGTGTACTCCATGATGAGCCGCACGTCCTTTACGGGAAGATCGCGCTTCGCCTCGTCCGCCACTTCCACGATGTACCGAATATGCCCGTCGAACTCCATCCGCCCCTTCACTGCGAACGCGATGCCGCCCGCGCGAGACTTTGCTGTCCACGCGACATGCCCCGCCGTCGCACTCTCCAGCGAGAACTCTCCCGCACCGATTTCCGTCTCGCCCTTCTCGGTTACGACGGCAAAGCGTATCGGTGACTTCAGCACCTCTCGTCCATTGACCTTGATCGACGCCGGGAACCCGCTCTCCGCCAACATCACCGTCTTCCCCGATGCTGCCACCGCACGCGCCTCGCGATTGAACACCATCTCGCCGTAAGGTTTGGTGGGCGTGTCACCCTCGCCAATGCGCGAGTTGAGCCACCTGAGGCGCGAGTGTCGCCACAGTTCGCCGTCGCCATGGTCGCGCACCGTCTCGTCCGCAACCGTTATCGCAAGCGAAATCTCTCGCGGGGCGAGCCCCTTCGCCGAAAGTGTTGCCATGCCGCGATAGACACCGGGAGTGGCGTCGGGCGGAATCATCACGCCGCACCAGAGCGGCTGTACGCGGTCCTCGGGAACATTCAGATCAATCTTCATCTGCGAGCCGTCCCAGTTCACCCCCACGGTGTTGAAACAGGTAATCGAGGCAGCGGAAATGGGAGGGACGCGCTTCGTCGCGTCCGTCGAATCTAAAACAAGATCCGAGAACTTCACCTGTACGCCCTCCACCGCGCCGCCGGGCGTCCACAAGGCAATCTGCCACACGTAGTATTCATCCTTGAGAGCCGTGCCCGCGAACGAGTTCCGCGCCTCGACACCCTTCGCCCACTTCACGGGAAGCCACGAGGCGGGATGGATCGGATTCGTGCGGTCTTCGGTGAACACCACAGGATTCTCGGGATGCGCACGGCGTAAGGCGTCTGTCTCCGCCACCGTGGCGCGGAGCCCCATCGGTGTCCATGCCTCGAACGCCGTGCGGCTCTCGAAGCGCAGGACATCCGCCTCGACTGGAGGACGGTATGCGTCGAACGAATCAAGCCACTTATTGCCTTCCGAGTAATCCGGCTTCAAGTAGTCGTTCCAGAGCGGCTGGCTGCGTCCTTCGCTCGATCCCTTCCGCAACCGGTACGGCATGTAGTAGATGAAGTATTCGCCCGTGCCCGACAACGGCTCGAACAGCACCTCGCCGCGTTCCGCCGTCACGTTGCGGGCGACGACATGCGCGACATCCTTGCCGGTCGCGGCATCCCGCACGACGACGCGCTTGATATCCGGCTGCGGATCGGTACGCCGCCACTCAAGGATCGCGCGCGCCACCCTGACGGATTCGTTCACGCGCACGACCGCGCGGTGGTTGCCGAGTCCGTCCGCCGGCCACGGCTTCTCCGCCACCGTGAACGGCACGTCGCAAAACGCGATTCCCGCAACTGCGACCGACATGCAGAGAATCGACTTCCCTACAATTCCACACATGCAATGATCAACTTTCATCTTTTTGCCTTGAAATTTGTTGCCTAAGACGTATTAGGGTGTACACCTTGTGTGTCAAAAGGTGCGGCCCCTAGAACGGCGAGAGGCGGGCGGCAAATCCGCCGCCGGGGGCGAGAACAGCCTGTAGCGGCTCGCCGGATTTGACATTGAACGTGCGGCGAACATAATGCTCCGCGTTCACGTTTGCATCCGGCGCATCCTCGAAAACCTCCACCTTCCACATCCCGCCGCCGAGGAAATCGGTTGGCAGAGAAAGCTTGCGCGAGTCCCAGTTCGTGATCGCGCCGAGCCACCACACCTTCCCCTTCCGGCGGGCGACTGCGGCATACTCCCCGATCTCGCCCGCAACGCCTCTCGTCTCGTCCCACACCGTGGGGACCTTCGTGAGAAACGCCGTGCATTCCGGCGCGGTACGGTACTGCGTAGGCGAGTCGCAGAGCATCTGAACGGGAGCCTCGAAGAGCGGGAAGAGCGCGAGCTGGTGGCAGCGTGTACCATAACAGGCGTTGGGTTCCTTTCCCTTCTGGAAATCGGGCGCGTCGAAGGCTCGGTTGCGCATCGCGCCGGGCGTGTAGTCCATCGCGCCGGCAATCATGCGCGTGAACACGAGATTCACATCGTTCTCAGTAACCACCTTCCGTCCGCCGATGGAGTGCCCCTGCTCAAGCCCGTACACGCCCTCGTAGTTGAGGACGTTCGGGAAGGTGCGGCAGAGACCGGTGGGCTTGTGGATGCCGTGGTACATGATGACGAGCCGCCGCGCCGCCGCGTCTGTCGCGGTCTCTTCGAGGAAGCGTTCGAGCTGCTGGTCGTCGCGGTTCATGAAGTCCACCTTGAATCCCTTGGCTCCCATCGCCGCGTAGCGGTCGAAAATCCGAAGCCGCGCCTCGCGGTCGATGAGCGGCGCCCATGCCGCCCAAAGGATCACGCCCACGCCCTTCGCCTTCGCGTACTGGATCACGCCGGGCACGTTCACCGCCTCGCGCGGACGGTCGAGGTCGAGATGTTCCGACCATCCCTCGTCCATGATGATGTACGAGATTCCGTTCGCAGCCGCGAAGTTCACGTACTCCTTGTACGTCTCGTAGTTGCAGCCCGTCTTGAGCCCCGGCACGTCGGTGATCTTGAAACCGTTCCACCAGTCCCAGGCCACCTGCCCCGGTTTCACCCAAGACGAGTCCTTCAGGCGGCTCGGTTCGGCGAGGGCATAGACGGCGTCGCTCTCCACGAGACCGGCCGGCGCGTCGGCGAGAACGAACACGCGCCACGGGAACGCGCGCGTTCCCTTCGTCTTCGCGAGGTACGGATAGCGTGACTTCACGTTCGTCATGCGCCGCCCCTTCTCGACGTCCTTCGGTACGCCTGCCTGCCACGAGCGCAACATGTTTCTGTCGCCGCTGCGCCTGAAGAAGTTCAGTCCGGGATAGTCGAGCAGGTTCGACTCCGTCACGCACACCACGCCGACACCGCGCACCGTCGCCGTGAACGGAGTCATCACGATCTGCGGGTGGCCGGACTTCACGCTTTCCACCGGGCCGATCTTCGCGGGCTTCTCCCATCCCGTCTGGAAATGCCCCTCCTGCGTGTAGCACAACTCCGCGCCTTCAGGGAAACAGACGTTGGTGTCCTCCGCCGTCACCGTGATCTCGTCCGGGAACGCCGTCTCGAACCGCCACGCCACGCCGTCGTTTCGCGCATGAAGGACGAGCGCCCATTCGCCGAAATCTACCCTCGTCTCGTTTGCGGCGAGATCAACAGCCGCCTTCTTGTAGAGCGGCGTGGCCACGCGCCCCTGAATCTGGCGCTTCGTCTCCTTCGGCGCGACTCCGGCGCGGCAGCCGTTCATGCGGCCGTGCTCCCGAGTGGTGAGGCCGATCCACGTGTCATCGATCACCGTCTTGCCGCGCCTCAGCACACGGTAGCGAAGGCTGTTCTCGGCGGTCAACAGCCTGATCTCGTTCAGGCCGTCTGGCGACTTCGCGTTGAACGTGCCGGGCAAAGGTGCCGCAAGCGTGGTGCATACGGCGGCAAACATGAGTATCAATTGACATTTCATCTGGACATTTCCTTTCGGGCGGTAGTATAGCAAAACCACGGCACTTCTGGCAATGCGCTGTCGGCGAGCGCATCTCCAGAATTCACCGTAGTCCAGTCCCACCCAAACACCACCTCACCATCCACCCCCGCCATGCCGAATACCTGATTCCCTGCCGAACACCAAATTCGCCCCTATGCAGAACTGTTCCCAAGCGCCGTGTGTCAAAATGGTCTTGCCGATCAGTTCTAAGTTCTGAGCGAGTTGTTCAAGGAAGCGGTACTCCTGCGGTTTCGCCGCGAAATAGACCTTCGGTCCGGCTGGTACGCCGAATGGGGCTACGCCCCTAAGTTGGCAAGAGGACGGCCCTAAGTTGACTTAGCCGCGTAACGGCATTTAGTCCTGCAGAGACGCTTCGCTACAAAGGAGCACTTGACTCCGCAAAGCGAGGCCGCCTCTTTTACCGCCGACTAATTTTTGAAAATTCAGTATTGACAGGGTTCAATTATTATAGTATAGTACATCCCACTTTTGTTCACGCAAGTGAGATTTTGTTCCGGTGTAGCGCAGTGGTAGCGCAGGTGGCTGTTAACCACTTGGTCGCAGGTTCGAATCCTGCCACCGGAGCCATTTTCTTATGCGGGGCAACAAGTTCTCGGTGTTGGGATTAGCTCAGCTGGTAGAGCGTCAGATTGTGGATCTGATGGTCGCGGGATCATACCCCGCATCCCAACCCATTTTTTATACCCGCCTTTCAGCCCCCCACTTCTCTGCCTGTCAGCCTCCCCGCTTCTCAGCTTCTCAGCTGGCGCGAAGCGCCCACCGCTATTTTCCCTTTGCCTCGTCGCAAAAAATGCGTATAATGAAAGCGTCTCAACGAAGAAAGGATGGGGAATGTGGTGATGAAAAATAAGATTGATGGGAATCCGTGTGGAACTCTGCTTCGCGTTGCAGGAATGGCATTGCTCGTGCTCGTCTTTTGCCGGGTGGTGTCGGCAGAAAACGCGGCCCCTGCCGACGAGCTGGCGCGGCGCGGGGAGAAGAAGACCGAGAGCGTACCCGAAGCGCCGGAAGGATATCGGAGACCGAAGGGCTGGAAACCTGTTCTCTACCCGAAGAACCTGCGGCAGATCGCGAAGGATCATTCGGCGGAAACGATGGCTCGCGCGAAGGAGCAGATGGTGAAGGTCGATGCCGTAAACGCCGCCGGGAAGTACAAGGCAACTGGCGTGTCGATGGATGCGCATCCCTGCCCTGAATGGTTCCTGGACGCGAAGCTCGGCATTTTCATCGACTGGGGACTCTGGTCGCTCGCCTCGTGGTGTCCGTACGTGAAGGGGGCGCGGCTGTATCCAGACTGGTATGAGATGCGTTGCCGCCCCGACTATGCCGGTCCAGTCAGTACGCGTGCCTGGGACTACCATCGGAAGAATTGGGGCGAAGATTTCATGTGCGACCACTTCATAGACCTCTTCCGGGGGACGAAATTCGACGCGCCCTCGCTCGTGAAGCTCTTCGACGCCTGCGGCGCCAAGTATGTCGTGCCGTTCCTGAAGCATCATTCCGGTTTCTGTCTCTGGGATTGCTCCTACACGTTCCGCGATTCGACCGACCAAGGGGCGCACCGCGACTTCGCGAAGGAGATGTCATCAGCCTGTCGCACCCAGGGGTTGAAGTTCGGCGCCTATGTTTCGCAGGCGGGCGAGTGGGAGTACCCCATCCTCCAGGACGACGGATCGATCAAGATCTGGAAGGAAGCCGCCGCGATGGTCGATTGTACACCAGACATGGAGTGGAAGGCTTCGGGCAAGATTGCCGTAAAGGACTTCGTGCGTGATTACATCGTGCCGCAGACGACCGAGTTCATCGATCAATACGACCCCGACATCCTCTGGTATGACTACGACTGGGCAACCTTCGCCCACGAGAACGGCAGCTACGACATCACCGCTTACTTCTACAACAAGGCGGCGGGACGCAAAGAGGTGGTGTGCAACGACCGTTACGGCAAGGCAAAACCGGAGGAAATCGCAGGGCGCTTCACCAAGCGTCCACGTAACTGGTTGCGCACCGTACGCGGCGACTTCTTCACGGACGAGTGGGGAGACACGGAAGAGTGTCTCGACCCGGCGAAATGGCATCCGTGGGAGTCCTGCTCCGGCATCTCCAAGGCATACGGTAACCACTGGCAAGAGACGGCGGACATGGTGATGTCCGAACGTGAGTTTGTGATTCATTTCGCGGATATCGTGGCGCGAGGCGGCAATCTGCTCTTGCTCGTGAACCTCGACCCGCAGGGCGAGATTCCTGCCGTGCAACGGGAACGCCTGTTGCAGATCGGAAAGTGGCTGGAACGGTACGGTGAAGCGATTTACGCGACGCGTATCCTTGCGCCGTACAAAACGCCCGCGCTGAATTACGTGCAGTCGAAAGACGGTAAATTTGCGTATGTGATTGTCAAGGATCCAAAACCTGAGATCACGCTGGAATGTGCGCTTCCCGAAATGTCCCGCGTGACCCTCGTCGGTTCCGACCGGACGCTCGCCTCCTCACGGAGTGAAGACGGGAAAACCCTCGTCAAGCTGCCGCCCGATCTGGTTTCCTCCCCACTCCCGTTCGCGATCCGTATTCCCCGGTAGGTACCGTGAGGAGAGCGGGGGCTACGGATAGGCGTGTTAAACCAGTTAGCCTCGATTCCTCGTTTGGACTCTCACGCAGAGTACGCAGAGAAAGTGTCGAAACAGGGGCTTTTCGCCCCCAAACGCATCCTGTTACGACAGAAAAGCGGTTCACCCAAATGGTGAAAGTCCATCTTCTTCCAGAGTGCCGATATTCTTCCGAGATGTGAACCACGGAACCCACGAAACAGATAGATGAGGATGTGGCTCCTTCCCCAGTTGTCTCCCGCTCGAAACTGGCGGCCACGCCGCCTTTCGTGGCTTTTCGTGTCCCGCGTCAGCGGGTTTTCGTGTCCTGACGCGATCCGAAGGATGGCGGGAGGCGGACCGCGCGTCAGGCTTTCGTGGTCGCTCGAAGCGCCCTCCTCAGCAGATTCCGTGTGTTCCGTGTATTCTGTGGTTTCTAAAAAAAGTCCAACAGAGGAATGAAGGTTAAAAGTTGAAGAGAAGCTGGTTGGAAGGATCGTCTTGCTGTTTGCGGCGGGCAGTGCGGGCGAGTTTGGGGAAGCCGTTGTCGATCTCGCCCTCTTCCAGGTTGTGCAGGATTTCTTTGGAGCGGGCGACAACTTCGCCCGGCATTCCCGCCAGACGCGCAACTTGGATACCGTAGCTTTTGTCCGCAGTGCCGGGGGCGATGCGGCGCAGGAAGACAACGGTGTCGCCGTGTTCCCGAACCTGCACCGTGTAGTTGCGGACGCCCGCAAGCGTCAGCGAGAGGTCGGTCAACTCGTGGTAGTGCGTGGCGAAGAGCGTCTTCGCTTTCACGGAGGGGGTGTTATGCAGGTACTCCGCCACCGCCCAGGCGATGCTGATGCCGTCGAAGGTACTCGTGCCGCGACCGATCTCGTCCAGCACGATCAGGCTTTTCTTCGTCGCGTTGTTGAGGATGTTCGCGGTTTCCTGCATCTCCACCATGAAGGTGCTTCGTCCACGAGCCAGGTCGTCCCCCGCGCCGACGCGCGTGAAGACGCGGTCGAGCAACGGGATCTCCGCTTCGCGGGCGGGTACGAACGATCCCATGTGCGCCATCACTGCGATCAGCGCCACCTGTCGAATGTAGGTGGATTTTCCCGCCATGTTCGGTCCCGTGATCAGCATGATCTGGTTGGTGGTGTTGTCAAGCAGGGTGTCGTTCGGAACGAACGGTTCCGCATCGGGCAGTTGCTCGATCACCGGATGCCTCCCGTCCTTGATCCGCAGGGTATCTCCGTCCGTCATGCGGGGGCGGACATATCCCAGCGCCAACGCGCGGTCGGCGAACGCGAGGAGCGTGTCGAGCTGGGCGACGGCTTGCGCGGTCTCCTGGATTTCCGCGGTGTGTTCCGCGATGCGCGTGCGGATTTCGCAGAACAGCTCGTATTCCAACGCCTGCGACTTCTCCGTCGCGCCGAAGATTTTCTGCTCGTACTCCTTCAGGTCGGGGGTGATGAACCGTTCGCAGTTCACCAGCGTCTGACGCCGTTCGTAGTAGGGCGGAACGAGCGAGAGTTGTCCCTTCGACACCTCGATGTAGTATCCGAACACCTTGTTGTGCCGCACCTTCAACGTCTTGATGCCCGTCTTCTCCATTTCCTCCGCCTGGTACTTGGCTAGCCAGGCGTGGCCCTCCGAGGCGAGCGTACGGAACTGATCGAGTCCGGCGTGGTAGCCCGAACGGATGATGCCGCCATCCTTCAGCGTCATCGCCGGGTCGTCGCAGATCGCGGCGTGGATCAGATCGACCAGTTCCGGCAGACCGTGGAGACTTCCGGTGATTTCTCGGATCAGGCTGGTTTCGGCGAACGGCTCAAGCTGGTCGCGGATGGACGGCACGGCGAGAAGAGAGGCGGCAAGCGCGTTCGCGTCGCGCGCGTTGCCGCGCTCGCTGTCGAGTTTCGCGATCAACCGTTCGAGGTCGCGCACCTGTTTCAGCCTGTCGCGCAACGCCCCCAACGTGAGACGTTCGCGGGTAAACAGCTCCACCACATCCTGTCGCGCCCGGATTCCGTCCAGCGAACGCAAGGGGCGCAGAAGCCAGTTTTGCAAGAGGCGCGCCCCCATCGGGGTACAGGTGTTCCGCAACACGCCCAACAGCGAGGTCTCGATGGAATTCTCGCGTTTGGGAATCATGTCCAAATGGAGGCAGGTCGTCTCGTCGAGCACGAGAAAGGCGTCGCCGTGACAGACGCGCAGGTTGCGGATGTGTCCGATGGCATGGTGCAGTTCCTCATGCACATATTGCAGTAACGCCCCGGCGGCGCAGATCAGCGACGGTTCGTTCTCGCATCCGAACCCTTGTAGGGAGTGGACTTGGAAATGGCGCAGGAGCAGTTCGTAGGAGGCCTCGTACCCCATTGTCCAGTCTTCCACGTTCGTCACGGAACCCGTCACACCGGAGGTGCAAACGGCGCGTATGCGTTCGTCCTGCGCCTGTTCCTTCCCGACCAACGTCTCGCTGGGCGCGTAACGGCGCAACAGCTCGATCATCGCAAATTGGTCGGGTGCGGTCTCTACCGTGAAGAATCCCGTGGAAAGGTCCAACAGGGCGAGGGCGAGGCATTTCTTGTCCGCATAGACGGCGGCGAGGAAGTTGTTCCGCGCCGAATCGAGAATCGTGTCCTCGGTGATCGTGCCGGGCGTCACAATCCGCGTGATCTCGCGGCGGACGATCCCCTTCGCCAGCGCGGGATCTTCCATCTGGTCGCAGATGGCCGCCTTGATTCCCGCACGGAGGAGCTTGGCCAGATAGGAGTCGAGGGCGTGGTAGGGAACGCCACACATCGGGTAGTCGGAACGATGAGTGAGGGTCAAACCGAGTACGGGGGCGCAACGGATCGCGTCCTCGAAGAACATCTCGTAAAAATCCCCCAGTCGAAACAGCAGCACGGCGCCTTCCGGCAACTCCTGCTTCATGCGGCGATACTGCCTCATCATGGGTGTCAATTCGTCTCCGGCCATGTGGCATCCTTTCTTACTTGCCGAGAAGTATAACAAAAAAAACGCCATCGGTGAAACCGAAATCACGCAGAAGCGGCAACGGGGCTGAGTGAACTGGGTGAGCCGGGGATGCCGGGTGGGCGTGTTAGACCGGAGAAGCCGGATAAACCGGACATTCCGGGAAAGCATTGCGGTCGCGACGGGGCGCGACCCTCCCGTTTCTCAGCTAGCTTCCCCGCTGGCGCGAAGGGAGGCTGATGGAGATGAGCAAAGCGACCAGCAGGAGGAGGGGATAGTGCAGGTGGCAGATGAGGTCGATGGAGGAGAGTGGGGAACCTGCCGACTTCGCCAGCCCAACGGCGATCAGGATCTGCGCACCGTAGGGAATCAATCCTTGGATGACGCAGGAGCCGCTATCGAGAATGCTGGCGACGCGGAACGGGAGACAGTTGAAGCGGTCCGAGAGTTCCTTCGCGATCGGTCCGGCGATGACAATCGCCACGGTGTTGTTGGCGGTGAAGAGGTTGATCGCGCAGATCAGGAGCAGGATTCCGAACTCGCATCCGCGCGTCGAGGAGACGGTTCGCTCGATCCTCGTCAACAGCCACTGGATACCGCCGTTCTTCCGGATGATCCGCAACAGCCCGCCGGCCAACAGGGCGACGAAGAGCGTTTCGGCCATCCCCAGGGAACCGTCCCCGATACATTTCAGCGCTCCCCAGAAGTCCAGTTTGCCGAGGAGGATACCAATCGCCGCCGCGATTCCGGTTCCGCAGAAGAGAAGCATCATCACGTTCATTCCGGCAATCGCCAGCACGAAAATCAGCACGTAAGGCAGAATCTGCCATAGATGACTCCACGTCACGGATGGCAATTCGGAAGAAACCGCCGGGTTGCCGATCAGGACGTACAGGACGGTCGCGGCGACCGCGCTGGGGATCGCGATAAGCACATTGGCGAGAAACTTTTGCCGCATCTCGATTCCCTGCGTCCGCGTGGCGGCAATCGTGGTGTCGGAGATCATCGAGAGGTTGTCGCCGAACATCGCGCCGCCGACTACGGCGCCGATCATCCAGGCTGGCGAGATGCCGAGCGATTCGGTCAGGCCGAGGGCAATCGGCGTCACGGCGGCGATCGTGCCGCAGCTCGTACCGATCGAAAGGGAGACGAGGCAGGAAAGCACGAACATCCCCGACAACAGAAGGCGAGACGGGATGGCGATGCGCGTCAGTTCGACCGCCGCCTCCACCGCGCCCATGCCTTTCGCGACCGAGGCGAATGCCCCCGCGAGGATGAAGATCAGGCACATGATCATGATGTTCGTGTCGCCCATCCCCTTGGCGTAGTCGTCGATTTTCTCGGCTAGTTTCCGTCGCCTGTTCTGGCAGACCGCGACGGCGGAAGCGACGAGAAACGCGATCGGCATCGGGACTTTGTAGAAGTCGTTCGCCCACAACGAAAGACCCAGATAAAAAAGCAGAAAGACGAGAAACGGAAGGAATGCCGATGCACGGGGAGTGGGTGAGGTGGCGTCCATCGTTATCCCAGCAATTCTTTCCGCCAACCGGAAGCAAGGGTGTTCTCGGCGCGATCCGTCAAGATCGCCTCCAGATGGTCGCGGGAAATGACCAGCGGCGGATCAATCCGATAGGGGGCGCAACGGAGGACGATCTCCTCCAGCTGTTGCTTGCATTTCGTGCGCAGGGCATCCCGCTCCGCGATGCTGAGCGAGAGGGAATTCCACTGCGGGGCTTCAGACGGATCTTTCGCCACGCCCGTCTTCACGGCCTTGAGCAGCCCCTCCAGAATGTCAGGACGATAACGGCGCGTACAATTCGGAAGGCGGCTGAACGCGACCTCGTTTTGGGGACAATAACGGGCGATCTCGACCAGAAGTTCATCCGGGACGATAAAGTGGCGGGGACGGTCGTGGGTACGCGCGGTCTCTTCCCGCCAGGCGGCCAACTCCTGCAGAACGGAGAGAAAACGTCCGCGCTTCGGCCGTTCGGTATCCATCAGTGCCCGCGTAAACCCTTTCACGCGCGACCACATCGACATCGGGTCTTTTCCCCGGTACAGCTCTTCGTTTTCGTACTTCCGGTTTTCCTCCGCCATCCAGCGCAGCACTGTCGGCGAGGCACACCCGCGCATCAATCGTGCACGGAGTTCGGGCAGGTAGAGCACGTCATCACTTGCGTACTCCAGCTGCATCGGCGTGAGCGGACGGCGCGTCCAGTTGGAACGCGTCTCCGTCTTCTCCAGACGGATGTTCATCACCGACTCCAGAAGTTTCTTCAGGGAGATCGTGGAGGAAAAGCCGGAGAATCCGGCGGAAAGACGCGTATCGAAAATATTCCGGGGCAGATAGAGGACGCCGGTCGTGCGTTGAATGCTCTGGACGAGAATCGTCAAATCCTGCAGCGCGTCATGCAGGATTTTGACCGAGCTTTCCGAAGCGAGAATCTCACCGAAAGGCTGCAACGTCGGCAACTGAATCGGGTCGAGTAGCCAGCAGGTTCCGTCCGACACCGCGACCTGCACGAGTCCGAGAATCGGATAGTAGGTTCGCTCCCAAAGGAATTCGGTATCGACCGCAACGACAGGTTCCGAGCGAAGCCTGTCGCAGACGCGCTGCAGTTCCTCCGCAGAGGTGACAAGCTGGCTCATGGATTAGTCCAACACCTTGATTTTGAGATTCCGGTACGAGACGTGATCCGTGTGATCCTGCAGCAGGATATGGCCTTCCTTCTGCTCCCCCCAGTTCGCCCACTTCTTGAACTTGCTCTGCGAAACCGCCTTGCGGAATTCCTCGGAGCCGCGTTCGAACTCCAGTACCTTCTTTCCATTCAGCCAGTGCTCGACGTGGTTGCCCTTGGCGATGATCACCGCGTGGTTCCACTCGCCGACGGGTTTCGCCTGCGCACCGACGGCGGGCATGACATCGTAGAACGAAGCGACCTTCCGGTTCCCGTCATGTCCGAGTTTGGCGTCGGGATGCAGTTCGTCCAACACCTGATATTCCAGCGTCGTGCCGCCGTTGAGGCTTGGATTGAAGAAGTACTTGATTCCGCTGTTCGCCCCGCTCGTCAGCTTGAAATCGACCTTGAGCGCGAAATTGGCATACTTCGCCTTCGTGATCAAGTCGCCGGGGCGCTTTGCCTCTTCCTTCTTGCTCAGGATGGTCAGTTCGCCATCGCGAATCACCCAGCCGGTTGCGGGGAACTGGTCGTTACGGACCGTGCGCCAGCCGTCGCCGCTCTTTCCGTCCCAGAGCAGCTTCCAGCCGTCGGCGCGCTCCGCATCCGACAAGGTGTTCGGCGCGGCCGCGCAGCCACATGCCAGACAGGCGCAAGGCGCACACGTGCATTTCGCCTCGGCCTTCGGGGTCGAGCATTTCCCGTTTTCGCAAACCGCGAAAATCGAAGTTGCCGCCACGCACAGGGCGGAGAACCATACCAATCGTTTCATCTTTCCTATCTTCCTTTCTTTTAGTCGTCAAAAATCCTCATAGGGAAAACCACTCGCTGGGCGTGTCTTGCTGCAGGGTTTCCAGCCGCACATCCTGGCGGTTGACCGCGCGCAACGTCTCCAGCATCGTCTCCCGCGCCAGCTGGTGCGTATTGCACTCGCCGCTGATGTGCGCCAGCAACAGCAAACGCAACTCCGGTGTGATGGAGGACCGTACCAGCGCAGCGGCGTCATCATTCGAGAGATGACCGCTGTCCCCCTTGATCCGCTGCTTGAGCGACCACGCGCGTTCGGAGTCCATCAGCATCTGCACGTCGTGGTTGCTTTCCAGAATCGCGCCCGTGCAACCCTGGAATTTCTGCCGGACGAGAATGGTCGCGGTTCCCAAGTCCGTGGCATAGAAGAGGCACGAGTGGTCGTCCGTGATCAGGTAGCCGACGGGATCGGCGCAGTCGTGCGAGACAGAAAAACTCGTGATCTGCAGGTCGCCGACTGCAAAGGACTGCGAGGTCTCGAAGACCGTCCAGGGCAAATCCTCCTGGGCCAGATGGTTGATCGCGTCGGACGTCCCCATGTTGGCGAAAAACTCGGCCTGCTGCAACTTGTGGGAGAGGACGCGCGCGGCGCGGCAATGATCGATATGCTCGTGCGTGAACAGGATCGCTTGAATCGCACAGGGATCGACCTGCACCGAGAGGAGGCGCTGGCGCAGCTCCTTGGCGGTGAATCCGGCATCGACGAGCAAAGTCGTATTCCCCGACCTGATGCAGGTGCTATTCCCGCCGCTACCGCTACCCAACACGCAGATTTCCATCCGTCACTCCCCTAAGCGTGCGCCTTGTCGTCCATCACCAGACGATAAAACTTCAGGAAACACGCAATGACATCCTCCTGCGTCACGGACTTGAGCGGGTAATTCTGCGGATCGTCCCGCAACATCGACTCGTACTTCAGCGTCCCGGACGCGCCCCGGTTGATCCGGACTTCCGCGCTCGGCAGGATCCCGGTCTGCACATACTTCTTCATCACGCTGAACGCGATCTCCTCCGTCTCGCCAGCGCGAACCTGAAGCTTCACGGAGGCGGGCGCAAGCCGCACCTGCGCGTCGCGGTCATGCTTGCCCAGCTCGACAGCCACCTCTTCCAAGGCGGGCTTCGCCACCTGGTTCAAGAATTCCTCGAACTCCGCGTTTTCCTGTTCCGCGCGCGTCATCCGCGTGCGGCCACTCATCAATCCGTTTAATTCGCTACGCCAGTCCACCGCTCACCTCCTTCTTTCGTGGGAAAGGAAACCCTATCATACCACAAGAATCCCGTCCTGTGTAGAATAATTTGCAAACCGCGCCGTTTCCGGCGCGGCACAGAACAGAAACCAGCCGAAAAGCGACAGCCGGATATCGCGAGTCCGGGGGCGACTCGGGGGTTCGGGGGTACCACGGGGGTTCGGGGGTACAGACCCCCGTCCTTTGCCTCCCGCTTCCTGCCTCCCGCTTCCTGCCCCCCGCCGCTACTCCGCCGCGAAGGCGCGGACGCACTCAAACCACGCTTCCGGCGTCTGGAAGCGGCCCGCGCCTGTCCAGCCCGCACCGATCCAGTAGGTGAAGGTGGCGGAGGGCTGGAGCAGATAGATGCACCCCTGATCGTCGGATGCGATCTGCGTCTTCGCCTTGTCGCCTTTCAGCACGATGGCCGTGAGGATCGAGCCGTTGTCCTTTCCGTCCACGCCGTCCGGCTCGAAGTTCGCGATGAACCCGTTCGCAAGATCCACCTTCAGGATCCCGTTGTGCTGCCGCTTCGCGGAGATGTCGAGTCCCGGGCCGATCATACGCGCGGGCTGTTCTCCCTTCGGTGTCACGTCGAAGCGCATGAACGGCGTTCCGGCTGTCACCGTGCCGCGCACGGTGTACGTCTCGTAGTCCAGCTCGAACACAGCCTCCTTCGCGGTCTTGGAGATGACACGCTGCGCCTTCCAGTTCTTCTCGTGGAACCAGCCGTTGCTGCCCAGAGCACCGATCCCGCCGACGCCGCGACCGGTGGCGACCTTGTAGTTGTCCATGCCTTTGCCGCGATTCTTGTGGTAGGAACCTTCCGAGCCGTGGAGCCACTGCTCCAGCACCGGATACGGCACGCACTTGTTGAACAGGTCGAAGCCGCTCGACACGAGGCCCTGCCCCTTCGGCGCGGGTTCCATGATTGCAGGCCCGTAGGCGCGCATTCCCCAGTGGTCGTTCTCCCAGTAGAAGTCGTCCATGCGGTAGGGCGCATAACCGCAATCGACCGACGCTTCCGGACGCGGGGACAGGCGGCTGAAGCGGAGAAGCGCTTCGAGGAAGTAGTAGTCTCCGTAGTTGAGCGGCACGTTGACCTCGCTGTTTGCCGGCTTGTTCCCGACACCCTGTGTCAGGAGGAAGTTCCCGTTCTCGCCCAACGCGGCGAAATACTTGGGGGAGGCGAGCGCGAGCAACTGCTTCACGGCGAAAGCACGGTACGCCTCACCCTTCGGCCATGGCGCGAATCCGGAGAGTTCCAGCAGGGCGCTGGCGGTGATCGCAGCGGCGGAGGTGTCGCGTTCCTCGTTGGGGATGTACGGCGCCTTGTGGTCCCAGTACGGCACGCCGTCGGCGGGAAGGTTCGGTACGGACATCATGTAGTCGGCGCACTTCATGGCTCGCGCCAGATAGGCGGGATCCTTCGTTTCGCGGTACATCATCGTGAAGCCGTAGATGGCCCAGGCGTGGCCGCGCGACCACGTCCCGTCCGCCGAGGCTCCCTGCCCGGAGCGGTACGAGTTGATCTTGCCGGTATCCTGGTTGTAGTTGAGGATGTGGAACGCGCTGCCGTCGGCGCGGAAGTGGTGGCGGTCGGTCATGTCGGCGTGCGACTTCGCGATGGCGGCGAATTTCGCATCGCCGCCGTTCTTCGCCGCCCATTCGAGCAGTTCCAGATTCATCATGTTATCGACGATCACGAGGTATTCCTTCTGATCCCCGATCTTGCCCCAGCTGCGAATCAGCCCCAGTTTTTCGTTGTACCGCTGGGTAAGAGCCTCGGCGCCGTCCAGCAGGATGCCCTTGTACTCCGGCTTCGGCGCGAGGCGCAGGGCGTTCCCCACGCTCGTCATCAGCATGAAGCCAATGTCATGATTACGGGTATAGTGGCGGATCTGATCCTGGATCGCGGTGAACTTCTCGGCGGCAGCCTTCAGGTCTTCCGCCTTGGTAAATTCATACAGATACCAGAGCGAGCCAGGGAAGAATCCGCTGCACCAGTCCTGCGGCTTCACCGTCACAAGTTTGCCGCCCTGCCACCGCTTGGGGAAACAGTCCTCCGTTCCCTCCATCTGCTTCACCAGTCCTCGGTACTGGTCCGTTGCGCGCGCGAAGATCCCGGGCAACTGTTTCTTCAAGGCCGCCTCGTCGGCGGGTTCCGTCGCCGCCCGCGTGAAAATCGCGGACGCCGCCAGCAGTGTCAGTGTCATCAACTTCTTCATGTGTTTTCCTCCATTCATTCACCTGTTGCGGGAAGTCCGGACCGTTCGTCCGTTCTAGTCCCTTCCAAATTCCGATGCCCTTCCGATCCTGCAGCGAACGGTGAGCGGACCGGTTCCGCGCGCCTCGTAACGCCGGTAATGACCGTTGCGGTTGCCGTAAAGCTTGTGGGTGTTGAACACCTTGCCGTTCGTCTCGTAACGGCAAGTCCAGCCGTCGAGTGAAACGGAAACGGACGATGCCGTCTCTCGCACCTCGGTCTTGCGTTCTCCGTCAAAACGGAAAATCGGCAGCGTCAGCGCCAGTTCGCCCTCGCCCGTGAGCGAAATCGCGACGCCCTCGCCGCCGACCTCGCACTCCAGTCTGAGATATGGCTCGAATCTCCGCACGACCTCGACCGACATCCTCGCCTTGCCGCCGGCCGCTGTCGCCGTCAGGTTCGTGTATTTGCCGCCGTAGGAATAGACCCATGCGCCGTCCCGTTTCCAACCGGGCAGGATGGCAAGGGGCGTCGGGTTTGCCAGATCCAGCCGGTAGTTTGGTTTCTTCGCGAACGGGACCGAGAGCGCGAGCATCGGCGGCGCCCCGCGACGCTGGATGCGACCGATGCCGCTGCCGTCATAGTGGCTGTCGGCGGGCGCGTCGAACTGCGCGATGTAACCGCCCGCCTTCAGGAAGGTCATGTGGAACTCGCGGGTGGTGGTGAATGCGGTTGCCTGCGCGTCTTCCGGAAGATCGGAATCGGGAATGCTCTCGTCCGCGAAGAGGTATCCCAGAAACGCCCACGACCCCATCGTCACCATGTACTTGTCGAAGTATCCGTACCCTTCGCATCCGTAGCGCGAGTCGCGCGGGAAACGGTTCTTTACGTGATGCAGCGGTTTCGAACGCGTCCAGTAGTCGAGGCTTTCGACCGCGCGCCGCGCCGCCGCGCGGAACCGCTGCGCCCTGCGCAGGTCGCCGCGTTCCTTGAACCAGGCGGCGTACCATTCGCAGACGGCGCACCAAAAGGTCTCGTTGTGCAAAAACTGGTTGCTCCGTCCTCCGAAGGGGATCTCGCCTGTCACGGACTGCATGAAGAGCGTCGGTTCGGCGGAGAGCAGAAACTGCTTTTCCAGAAAGGAGCGCGAGGGACCGTTGTACCCGTAGCGGAGCGCGAGCATGAACTGGAGGCGCGTCACGCCGTCATAGACCATCGGCTGGTTCGGATCCTGGTACATCCCGTTCGCGTCGAAGAAACGGAGTTGTCCCGCGAATTGGCGTTCGACGAAATCGGGAACGCCTCCCATTCCCGCATGGCAGCGCAGTTGCTCGCTCGTCCCGGAGAAGACGGCCCAGTTGTGCGCCACCGGATCGGTCGGGGCGGGAATGCAGCTGTACGTGGCGTTTGGAACAATCTTGGACAGGTCAGTACGCCATCCGTCCGTCACCTCTTTCGGAAAGAGCTTCGCGCGTTCGACCTCGCAGAGGCAGAGGATGATTTCCTTGACCGAAAAATCGTTGCCGACGGCATACCCGTTCTTCGCTTTCGCCGTCGGGATCTGGCGGCAGCACTCGGTCATCATTGTCCGAAAGAGTTCCTTGTCCTGCGGCGAGGTCAGTCGCCCCGTGGCCAGCAAGACGCCGAGATTGGTCGTCAGACGAGGAAAACCGTGTTCGGCCAGCCCATCCGTCTGGACACGCTTGAAGTAAGATTCCCGATGTTCCTGCGAATAGGCGGAGACCGCCATCTCCATCAGGTCGAGATACTTCGCCTTGGAGACCGCGTAACCTTGTTGCGCCCCCAGCAGAAATAGGCCGAGCCATGCACAAATAAACCGGTTTTCTGTTTTCATCCGAGACTCCAACCCGCGTCCGTTTTCCTTCCGCGCGGGCAATCCGTTCATGTCACGCCCATTAGGATACCATATTTCTACCCTGTTTGAACACTCTGGACTAGTCCACTTTTTCAACGGTTCGGCAATTCGTAAGCGGGGAAGTTGAGAAGCGGGGAGCGGGGAAGTGAGACACTTACCGCTTGAGTCCCGTGTATCACTTTGAATCCCTTTGCGTCGGTCACGCCCAACAGCCGAGGCTTGTTTTTCGGGGATGCTTCTGGTACAATGATTCCGTTGTTTGTCGTGGGTTTGACAGGTTCAGAGGATTACGGTATGAATGCGGAAAAGAGGTTGTACTCGCTGGATGTCCTGCGCGGGGCGGATATGTTTTTTATCATGGGTGGCGCCTTGCTGATCCGGCGTCTTTGCGTTTGGGCCGGGACATCCGATTGCTGGCTCGCGAAGCAGATGGTGCATGTGAACTGGACGGGCTTCGCCCAACACGACACGATCTTCCCGCTCTTCCTGTTCATCGCCGGTGTCGCGTGGCCTTTCTCTTACGCGGTCCAGCGGGAGAAGGGACGTCCCAACTGGTTGATCTCGCTGCGGGTCTTGAAGCGCGCCGCGTTGCTGGTCTTTCTGGGACTGGTTTACAGCGGCTTCTTCAACTTTGATTTTGCGCACCTCCGCATTCCGAGCGTGTTGGCCCGCATCGGTCTCGGCTGGGCGGGCGCGGCGCTCCTGTACATCGCCGTGCGCAAGGCGTGGATCCGCGGTTGCATCGCGGTTCTCTTCTCGGTCGGCTACTGGGCGGTACTGCGTTTCCTGATCGCCCCGGATGCCCCCGCCGGCGCGGATTCCTTCTCGCTCGCGGGGAACTATGCGGGATGGATCGACCGCGTGGTCTTCGGCAAGAACCACCTTTATACGATCAGCGACCCGGAGGGATTGATCTCCACCGTTTCTGGAATCGTCACCGCCATGCTCGGCGTGTTCGCGGGAGAGATCGTGCGGGCGGAACGGTTCGCGCCGTGGAAACGCGCGGTCCTGCTCGCCGGTTCCGCCGTGGTCCTGTGCGGACTCGGTTTCGCCTGGCAACCCTGTTGTCCCTGCATCAAGAAGCTGTGGACGCCGACCTTCGCGCTCTTTGCGGGAGCCTATTCGTTTGCGGCGCTCGCCCTGTTCTACTGGATCTGCGATGTACAAGGGTGGCGCAAGTGGGGATTCTTCTTCCAGGTGATCGGTCTCAACTCGATCACGATCTATATGCTGCAGAGAATCGTGAACATGGAATCCGTCTCCAAGTTCTTCTTTGGCGGATTGTCAAACCTCCTGCCGGAAGCCGCGGGAAAGGTCGTGCTTTCCCTCGGTTACATTCTGGTCTGCTGGCTCGTCCTTCTCTTCCTGCACCGCAAGCATACCTACCTCAAGGTCTAGGAGCGAATGGACGATTGTTGAGTTCCCACAGGCAGATTCCTCCGCTTCGCTTTCAGTCGGTACGCGGCTTTTCAGTGGGCTTCTCCCTAGGTTTTGGTTGGGAGGGTAGGTGGTTGGTAATCGATTGCAGTCGATCGCCATCGATCACCGTCGATCCCAACTACTGCTCCAGCCACAGCCGCAAGCCATGCTTGCCATGTTTTTCTCCCTTTGCTATACTGACCGTATGAAAACTAACTTTGACAAAACCTCGCGTCAGGTTCCTGTTGTGACGCATCTCGCCATTGCGCTTGCATTGGTTTTCTTCTGTGGGTGCTCGACTGTTTCCCATCTCACCATGCCCGCATCCAATCCGGGGAACCTGCCGCCGCTCAAGGTGGGCGTGTACGCGGACAATGGACCGAGCGGCATCGGCGCCGTCGAATGGTTCCGCCTGATCAACGATTCACCCGAGATGGAACTGCACCTTCTGGACGGCGAGGCGATTCGCAACGGCAAGCTCGACGGACTCGACGTACTGGTCATGCCGGGCGGCAGCAGCTCGACCGAATACCAAACCCTTCGTCCGGAAGGCGTGGAAAAGATGAAGGCCTTCTTCCGTGCGGGCGGTGGTTACATCGGTACCTGCGCGGGCTGTTCGCTCATGACGGATGATGTCAAAGGACGTGCGTGCGTGATGCCGTGGAAGCGCGTGTCCTCCGAACCCGCCACCATGTTCCCCACCTTCAACCTGAACGAGAAGGGCGCCGCCGCGCTGGGTTTGAAAGCCGGTTCCCATGTTATTCGCTATCACGGCGGACCGTTTCTCGAACCCACCACCAATGTCATCGCCGATGCCAAGATCGAGGTGTGGGGAACGATCGACGCGGAGGCGACGATGAAGGGCAAGGTCGATCCGAAACGGAAGATGTACGGATCGCCCGCGATCCTTGGCGGAACCTTCGGCAAAGGCAAGGTGTTCATTATCTCGGGACACCCCGAGTATTTCAACAGCACGCTCTACATCGTTGTCGCGGCGTTCAAGTATGTCTCCGGGCGCGACATCACCTTCCCGACGCGCCCGCGTACCCCTCGCTCCATCGCGGTGGGATTCCTCGCCTCTGGCATCCAGGGAGTGGAAACGGCGGCAACCGCACTCGATCTCGACGCCGAGAAAGATTTCGACCTCGTGCCGATTGACTTGGACGCCATGCGGCAACGTCGGCTTGACCATCTCGATGTCCTCGTACTGGCGAGCAAAAGCTCGCTCAAGAACCCATTCATGAAGAAGTGCATCCACGAGTTCCTCGCGCGCGGAGGCAAGGTCGTCGGATTCAACGCGGGAGTCAAGGCGCTTCCCGAAGGCGGTATCGCCTGTGAGCCACGTAAAGGAGTGGTGGAAGCCATCCGCAAGCTCTTCCCCCAACTCCCGCAACTGGCGGAAACGCCGAAAGAGTGAGAACCACTCCAGCAAATACCGTCCGCGTTCACGCGGGAATGGAAATGAAGGTAATCGTGTGATTGTTCACAATTGTCACAATTGTCATCATTGCCACAAATACAAATTGAAATGGCATTGTGATTTGTGACATTGTTTGCATTTGCGGCATTGTTGGTATTTGTGAACAATGAACCGAGATTCCTCGTTTGGGTTCTCAAGCAGGGCCGCTGTGGTCGCAGAGTACGCAGAGAAAGTGCCGAAAACAGAGTCTTTTCGACCTCAAACGCACCCTGTTACGGCAGATTCCGTGTATTCGTGTGTTCCGTGGTTGTCAAAGTGTCCAGAGGTTCAATGGTACAATCGTCGCAGACGCGGCGTTACATGGTGGGTGATTTGACTTTTCCTCGCACAACATGTTCCCATTCAAGGTGCATCCACAGTTTTGGATTGTACAGTTCGAAATGAAAGAGTACAATAGCGGCTATGTTACACCATGAGATTTCTAGACGTGAATTTATCCAGCGCTCCGCTGCGGCGACCTTGCTGGCGTGCCTTCCGTCGCTTAGCGGCGGCTGTTCCAAAGATCCGGCATCCGATGTCAATGTCTCCATCTTGATCATCGGCGGTGGCGCCGCGGGCATTTCTGTGGCGGCAAGACTCCGCCGTCGATTGGAAAAGGCCACGATCACGCTTGTTGATCCCGCCGAGAAACATTTCTACCAACCCGGATTTACGTTTGTCGGTTCCGGTGTTTGGCAGCCGGACGACATCTGGATGCCGCAGCGCGATCTCATTCCCAAGGGTGTCTCGTGGATTCGCGATACCGTCGTGGCAGTCGAGGCAGACCACAAGGCCGCCGTACTGAAAAGCGGGAAAAAGCTCGCCTACGATTTCCTCGTCCTTTGTCCAGGACTTCAAGAAAACTGGTCGCTCGTGGAGGGAATCAAAAAGGAAGATCTCGGTGCAGGGAACGCGCACTCGATTTACGATTTCGAGGGTGCCGCCAAGACCTGGAAGGCGATCGACGAGTTCACGCGGGAAGGCGGGAAGGGACTCTTCACGGATACCTGGACGAAACTGAAGTGCGGTGGCGCACCGAAGAAGATCTGCCTACTCTCCGAGCATCTGGCCCGCAAGCGTACCACACGTGAATCCTGCCAGTTCCACTACTACACCGCGTCCAAAGAACTGTATGACGTCCCGCATTTCACGCCGCGGCTCCAAGAGATTTACAAGGAACGGAATGTACCGATCTCGCTAAACTGCCGACTGACGGGCGTCGATACTTCCGCCAAGAAAGCGCACTTCCTCGATACCGCCACAGGTCGTACGTTTGAAGAGGAGTATGATTTCCTGCACTTCACGCCACCGCAGTCCGCGCCCGACTTCGTGAAGAAATCGGGATTGGGATGGACGGAAGGGAAACTCGCACGCGAGTCATGGGTAAAAACCGACAAGAAAACACTCGTCCACCTCGACCACAGCAACATCATCTGCCTCGGAGACGCGGCGGGAATCCCCACCTCGAAAACCTCCGCCGCAATCCGCAAACAGGCGCCGATCGCGGTTGCGAACCTCTGTTCTCTGATTGCGGGTAAAGCGCCGGAGGCGGAATACAACGGATATGCCGCCTGCCCGATCATCACGGATTACGGTCATGTAATCATGGCTGAATTTGACTACGAAAAAAAGCCCGATTCCTCCTTCCCGTTCTCGTGGATGGACACCTCGCGCGAATTGCGCACCGCCTGGTGGCTGAAGGCGTATGTCCTCAAGCCAATGTACTTCCGCCTCATGTTGCGCGGCTGGATGTAAGCGGAGGGACGGGTTAAGCTGAATTCCTCTGTTGAACCACGTTTGGGATCCCACGCAGAGCCGAAGAGGGCGCAGAGAAAGTGTTGAAAGCAGGGGGAGCCACCCCAAACGCACCGCGTGAAGCGACAGGAGTGCCGCTTCCCCGAAAACAGATGGTGAGGCAAGACGGACGCGATCCATCCTGCGCAAGACTACGGAGGACAAGAAAGCGGTCCCTCCCGTTCGGAACTGGCGGCCACGCCGCTTTTCGTGGCCTTTCGTGTCCCGCGTCAGCGGGTTTTCGTGTCCTGACGCGATCCGAAGGATGGCGGGAGGCGGAGACGCCGGGCGAAGACCGCGCCAGCGTGCTTCAAGCCCGTCCTGTGCCGCCTCACGCCGTGCGCCGTGAGACGGACCGCGGTCAGGCTTTCGTGGTTGCGCGAAGCGTCCTCCGCAGCAGATTCCGTGTATTCCGTGTGTTCCGTGGTTTTTTCAAATTGTCCAACAGGGGACTATAGGGTTAACATGTCCAATAAAGGAATGCGACGGAAATGTTCATCCATCGTTACCAAAGTTGCATCGCGAAGAAGAGCGACAGACGCAATCCAAATATCGTTGGACGGAATCGGAGTCCCCTGCCCCTTCAGGTACTTGAAAATCTCTGCGTACTTCCGGCTTTCGCTTCGACCAAGAGCAACGTATTCAACGGACTCGTCCGCAAGGAGCTCGTCCAACAAGGTGCTTTTGGCCCGCCCAGACTTAGTAGATAGGTTAAGGCCTGCTCGGAATTCCGCATCCACGGGAGCGGGAACAACAAGCCTATCGAATCCGGAGAGCAACTGAGCAACTGGATGCCCCTTTTCAAGAAATGAAATGAGAACATTTGTATCAATCACAGCCCTTCTCATTTCCACTCCTTTGGATCAACCTTTGAAAATTCTGCCGTTGACACAAATTTACGCATGGCATCCGCATCGCGGAACGACAGACTCCCCGCGAACCGCATGAATCCCGGCACAGGATGCTCCTCCGTGCGTACGCACAGTGCGCGTGCGAGTAATGACTTTGCGGCACGGTTGAGGCTTTCTTCGGTTTCAGTAGCATACTTTCGGAGTGCTGCATAGAGAGTGTCATCGATTGCATGAAGTGTGATGGCGTTCATTGAAAACTCCTCGTTGTGGTTCATTATTTGAATCAAGTGGTTCACATAATAAACCATTTTACCAGAACGGTCAACCATGAAACGCACAAAACGTGAACAATGGATTTTTTCGGATTTCAGCACATCCTCTTTTTGAAATGAAAAGAACTTGAACCTCAAACCTCGCTTGATCCAGATTCCTCGTTTGGGTTCTCACGCAGAGCCGCTGAGATCGCAGGGTACGCGGGGAAAGTACCGAAAGCAGGGGGCCACCCCAAACGCACCACAGAAAAGCGACAGGAGTGTCGCTTCCCCGAAAACAGATGGTGGAGCAAGACGGACGCGCTCCATCCTGCGCAAGACTACGGAGGACAAGCAAGCGGTCCCTCCCGTTCGGAACTGGCGGCCGCGCCGCCTTTCGTGTCCCGCGTCAGCGGGTTTTCGTATCCTGACGCGATCCGAAGGATGGCGGGAGGCGGCGACGCCGGGCGAGGACCGCGCCAGCATGCTTCAAGCCCGTCCGGTGCCGCCTCACGCCGTGCGCCGTAAGGCGGGCCGCGCGTCAGGCTTTCGTGGTCGCGCGTAGCGCCCTATTCCGTCTATTCCGTGTGTTCCGTGTTTTTTCAAATTGTCCAACTGAGGAATTTGAAAGTCCCACACCGGGGGAAACCGGGTAAGCGTGTTAGGCCGAGGAAACCGGATAATCTGGATAGTCCGGACAATCCGGCAACCCTGGACAAGCACTTTCTTCACGTGAGGCAAAAGACACGCGACATACGCGGCGACATTCCGAATTTCCGATATGCACCTGTCGTCTGTCGCCTGTCGCCTGTCGCGTGTCCTATCTTCGCGCGAAGCGGTTGGCTACCTGTCAGGCGTTACTGCACGAGAATGGTGACATCGCCGCCGGGGAGGATTTCTTCGGCGCGGATGAGCTTGTCGCCGTCGAAGCGGAGTTTCCAAGTCCTGCCGCCGTCGCGGGCGTATGTCCATTCGGTGTCCGTTTTCGTCTTGGGTTTCCCGAAGGCGTCCTTCACCGCCTTCTTTGTCATGCCTTTGACGAGTTGTGGTTTGCCGGCACCACCAGGCTGTTTCGCCAGCGATTTGGCATCGACGCCGTAACCGACGATGCCCAGCTCCAGCATCTTCTTGGCCTTATCGAGACGGATGGAAAGCGTCTGGCTCTTCTGGTTCGGACGCGCCCAATCGGTGAAGATCGTGGCGGTCACGGTGGCAGGACCGAATACGGTCTGCTGATGCGAGGCAAAGTAATGCGCGCGCACGGTATAACCACCCTTCTCTGCCTTACGGATCATGTATTCTTCGGGGCCGTAACCGTCGGTGATGTCCTTGGAGACGAATCCTCCCTTGCGGGTGAGGTGCCGCCCGTAGAACGCCTCTTCGCCCGAAGGTTCGGTGACGTGCAGGTCGATGTCGGTCTCGTCGGCGTCCCACGACATCACGACGCGCATATCGCAGTCGAGGACACCCTGCAGCCGCTTGTCCAGCTTCTCCAGTCTCGGATTTTCGACCTTCCCCCAGTCCTGCGCGTCGCTCCAGGCGATCAGCGCGTTGTATTCCTCCACCGCGAAGATCGAGATGGATTCCGGGTGACGTTGCCACGGGGTCTTTACCAGTTTGTGATAAAGGGCGCTCGCCTCTTCCAGCATCTTTCTGGCTTTCGCCTTGTCGCCCGCCGCAAAGGCCTGGCGTCCCGCCTCGTCCAGCACGAGGGCGAGGTCGCGGTAACTCTGCGCGTCCTCGCCGCGCAACTTCATCACGCGGCGCAGGGTGGTGATAGCCAGCTCAAAAACACCGGCCTCGCGCAGACGCCACGCCATGACACGCAGCAGGGCGGCATCTTCGATCTTCATTTCCGAAAGATTGGAAATCACGCGCTCTCCCATCTCGCGGTCGCCGGCATGGAAGAACCATCCGGCGCAATCAAGGAAGAAGGCTGGCGTACTCGCATACTCCGCACGTTGCGCGAGATAGACGTCACGGGCAGTCCCCTTCTCCGCGCCTTGGAGTTTCGCCAGGTACGGGACGTCGGGCGACCACGGCTTGACAGCGATGGATGCGGCGATGGCGGAGGGAGGATTGTCGGGCGATTTGGCCTTTGCGAGGGCGGCTGCAGGAGCGGCGGAACGGGCGGGATGGGCAGCCCTCGCCACACTCGCTTCCGCCACCGCCATTGCCGCGTCGTCTTCAGGGAGACGGAGTGCGGCGCCGGGCGCTTCTTCATCACGAGAGAACCGCAACGCCCGCATCAGGCGGTTGCCGACACTGGGACGATCCTCTAGCACCTTGTCACGCGGATCGAGGAACGGATTCTTGGCGTAGTCGCGCTCCCACCACTCTTTGCGCTCCTTCCACATCCGGATCACGGTGTCGAGGTGGCGTTCCGCCTTTGCGGCGTCAGTGAGGTTGTTCATGCGTCCCTTGCGCGCCTCCGCCCAGCGTTGGCGCATTTCGGGAAGGGTTGCGGGCGGTTCGATGTCATACTGCAACCACTGGCTGAGGGATTCGAGCACAAGCAGCGAGGTGGCGGGGCTGACCACGCCGAACTTACGGCCGAGCGACAACAGTTCCTCCGCGTTGTCATCGGCACGCGGGGCAAGACGCGTGACACGAAGGGACGCCCATGCGGTCGCGAGCGTGTCGCCACGCGGCGCGTCCTTCTTCGACAGGCTGATCGAA
>JAFSTA010000032.1 GCA_017450695.1 Kiritimatiellia bacterium
ACGTTCGCAAAGGGGGAATACCCCCAGCTTCCCTCGTTTGGTTTTTCACGCAGAGCCGCCGCGGGCGCAGAGTACGCGGAGATCAGTCCGGGAACAGAGTTTTTTCAAATGAAGAAGCGGGATTGTTGAGCCGAACGGAAGGAGATGATCCTTCGCCCAGCAGGTGAATCGAACCTCGTTCGGAAAACTGCCGGAAACCCACAAAATCTCCGCGCCTCTGCGAGAGATCAAAACCGCTGACAGATACAATGAACAAGGGAATAACCGGCAACTTTGCGGACTTTGCGAACTTTGCGTGAGACCATGACATGAAAACTTTTGGGTTTAAACACGGCAGACCTTTGTTGAATTATACAGATGCGCCCCAATCTCCATCAACTGGAAAAAACGGTTTCCCTATCGTTTCCAGTTATGTTATAATGCCAGCATTATGAAACTTCAAAAATTCTTCTTGTTGGCGGCCTGTGCATCACTGGTCGGAGTTCTTTGTGCCGAAACCGCTCCTGCCAAGGAGACGACGTTTGTTCGCGATGCCTTGCAGCCGTTTGTCGAATCGGGTGAACTGCCCGGCGCGATCAGCATTCTCTACAAGGACGGCGTACAGGCGGTCGCTTGCGTCGGATATGCGGACGTGGCGGCGAAACGTCCGATCTCGCTGGACGATCCGTACATGCAGTGCTCGCAGACCAAGGGATTCTGCGGCGTGACGATCGCCATCCTCGTCGAAGAGGGCAAGCTCAGCCTTGACGATCCTGTCGCGAAGTACCTGCCGGAATTCGGTACGCTGTGGATTCAGACCTCCAACAAGGACGGTGTCCGGACCTTGACGAAGGCGAAGAACACGCTGACCGTGCGCATGGTGATGAACCATACGGGCGGGTTCCCGTTCGAGTTGCCGAACTTCCACCAGATGGGCGGCTGGTCCCGCCGGATGCCGCTCCGCAGCGTGGCCGCCACCGCAGCCTCGCAGCCGATTCTCTTTGAGCCGGGCACGAAGGCACAGTACTCCAACGTTGGCATCGACATCGGCGCGGCCGTCGTCGAGAAGATCAGCGGCAAGCGTTGGGAGGCGTTCCTGAAGGAGCGCGTGCTGGATCCGTTGGGCATGACAAGCTCCGGGTTCTGGCCGACGGATGCCCAGCTCGCCCACCAGATCGAGCTGTACGACGTGAAGGGCGGCACGCCCGCGAAGCGGCGTTCCGACAATCCCTCCATGCAGCGTCCGTACGGTGACGACCGCGTCTTCTCCTCTGCCGGTGCGGGGCTGTGGACGACGGCTCGTGACCAGCTGAAGTTCTACAAGATGCTGATGAACCTCGGCGTGGGCGACAACGGCGCCCGCATCCTCAAGGAAGAGACGGTCAAGAACGTGCTGGCGGTGTCGTCGCGCCCGAAGGGCATGGGCGGCTACTCCCTCGGACTCAACGCCCCCGAAAATGACGCCGACGACCAGTGGTTCGGTCACGGTGGTGCGTGGGGCACGAACTGCATGGTCAACTGGCATCGGAAGCAGCTCAAGCTTTGGGCCGTACAGCTCTGCGGCGGGCCTCGTCCGTGGGACGGCGCGCGGGAGAAGGCGGAGAACGCATTCTTCCAGACGACGCTCGACACCACCGGCGAGAAGGCCTACACGGGCCGTATGAAGTAAAGCAAAAACGGAAAAATGGGAGAGTCGTGATGAGTAACCAAGACGAAAAACAGTCGGTGCCGTCCTATCTGGCGTGTGCGAAACCCAATCCCGCCGAGAACCGTGCGCCGTGGTACAAGAACATCGCGCCCACCTACGCGGGCGTATTCCTCTGGTTCGTGTTCTGGAGCGGGGCGGCAAGCAGCGGCGCGGGCGATGCGCCGGGCGGCATCTTCTCGCAGGGTTGGCTGATCCCGCTGTCGGGCGTGGCCCTGGGCGGTTTGATCTGTTACGTGCTGTTCTACCACATCTTCGGACGGTTCGGGCAGCGTACCGGCTTGCCGCTCTACATCGTCGGCGCTTCTACCTTCGGCGCGACCGGAGGACTCATCATGCCGGGCTTCCTGATGGGTCTGCTGCAGTTCGGGTGGATCGCCGTGAACTGCGCGGGCGCGGCTGCCGCCTTGAACGTGTGGCTGAAGCTCGATCCCTCTTCCGTCGGCTACTACGCCATCATCATCGCATGGGGCGTGTTGAGCGTGATTATGGCGTTGAAGGGCATCAAGTATGTGGCGTTGATCTCCACCTACCTGCCGCTCATCCCCGCCGCGATCTTGCTCTACCTGCTGTTCAAGACCGTCGGTGGACTCGGCTCCTTCGACGCCTCCGCGTTGGTGGCGGCGGCCGGGAAATCCACGGCTGCCGCCCAGCCTGAGGCGGCGGCAGTTCCGTCGGCATTCTCAACCTGGGCGATCCTTGCGTTGCTCGTCACCTACATCGTCGGCTTTACGGCAACCGCCGGTGCCGCCGGATGTGACTTCGGCACGAACGCGCGTCACAAAAAGGACGTCGTCTGGGGCGGCCTTGTCGGTGTCTTCGGCGCAATCACCCTGACCGCCGGAATCGCCGTCCTGATCGTTGCGGGCTTCTACGGAACCGAGGCGGGCAAGGCGATGATCGCCTCCGGCGAGGTCGTGCTGGATCCGATCCGGCTGATCGGGAAGATCATGGGCAGCGAGTCGGCGGGCGGCATCACCGCCTTCCTGCTTGCGCTCTGCGCCTTCCCGAGCTGCTGTTTCTCGGCACTGATCGCGGCGACTTCGATCAAGACGACCCTGCCGAAGGTCAACCCGTGGGTCTCGTGCGGAATTGGTTGCGCGATCGCGCTGATCCTGGCGCTCACGGGCGTCGCGGCGAAACTCCCCGTGATCTTCGGCTTCTTCGGCGCCTCGTTCGGACCGATCTGCGGTGCGATGGTGGCGGAGTACCTGTTGGGTAAGGGCCGCTGGACGGGACCGCGCGCGGGCTTCAATCCCGCCGGCTGGATCGCGTGGATTGTCGGTTTCGTGATCGGCGCGGAACCGCAGCTGGTTGACTGGGGTGTCCTTCCCTGCGCGAAGATTCCGCTCAGCCTGATCTGGGCGTTCTTCGCGGGCGCGATCGTCTATGCCCTGCTCTACAAGTGCCAGAGTCGCATCCTGCCCTATCCGCAGGCGGAGAATCAGGCGGAATAGAGGGGGACAGGCTGTAGGCAATGGGTGGTAGGCAGTCGGGAGGAATCGATAGCTGTCGAAGGCAATCGACTGCAATCGATCGCTTCCCGACTACCCAACCACTTAACCACCTAACCTCCCAACCACCTAACCACCTAACCTCCCAACCACCCAACCACTTAACCCCTAAAGGAATCCCATGAGTGAGCAAGCATTGAAAGACTATGCGGCGGACTTGGCTGCCGCATTGCTGAAGAGCGACTTCACGACGCTGAACCAGATCGGTGAACTGCTTTTGGAGAAGAAGCGGAACGGGAAGACGATTTTCCTGATCGGCAACGGCGGCTCCTCCGCCACCGCCTCGCATGTCACGAACGACTTGGTGAAGGGATGCCGTGTGGCGGGACTCCCCGGTTTTCGGGCGGTCTGCCTAAACGACTCCTCGACGCTGTTGACATGCCTGGCGAACGATTTCTCCTACGCGGACGTGTTCGCGATCCTGCTGGAGACCTACGCGAAGGAGGGCGACGTGCTGATCGCGTTCAGCGGCAGCGGGAATTCACCGAATGTGATCCGCGCGATGGAAAAGGCGAAGGAGCTGGATGTCACGTGCATCGGGTTCGGCGGACGCGACGGCGGCAAGATGAAACCGCTGTGCGACCTCAGCGTGATCGCGCCGACGAACTCAATGGAGATGTTGGAAGATCTGCACCTGATCTACTGGCACGACCTCGTCTGCTCGCTTCGCGAATCCCTCACCCGAGACACCTGCCTATGCTAGTGGGGGCGATAGATTGTGGCGGCACGAAAGTCCTGGCCGCGCTGGTCGATGAGAAAGGGACGGTCTTTTCCCCGCAGTGCGCATCGATTCCCACGCGGGACAAGGCGCGCTATTTCGTGGATTCCGTCGCCTTACTTCGAGCCTCGTGTCTCGAACATGGTGTCGCCTTCGATTCCCTTGATCGCGTCGGGATCAGCATTCCCGGTATGACGGACGGCGGCGACCGCGTGCTGGGATCGCCCTCGGCGGGATGGGGTGAGTTTTCCGTCACGCCGCTCCTGCGACCGCTCTTTCCAGAGCCAGCCGTTCAGCTCTTCCTTGAGAACGATGTAAACGCCTGCGCACTTGCGGAACAGCGGTTCGCCGCAGGTGGCGATGATTTCATCTGGTTGACGGTCAGCACGGGAATCGGCGGTGCCGTTGTTTCAGGCGGACGCCTCTTGCGCGGGGCAACCTTCTGCGCGGGCGAGATCGGACACATGAAGGTGGAATTCGACAATCCCGCGCCCTGCGGTTGTGGCGGTCGGGGGTGCCTAGAGGCGCACGCCTCCGGAACCGCCATCGGACGAGCCTCCGTCGTGGCGGGAATGGGATCAGATGCCGCCGCCTGTGCGGAAGAGGCGAAACGGGGCAATCCGCTGGCGCTGGAAATCTGGCAACGAGCGGGACGGTACATCGGACGTGCGCTTGCCGCAGTTTCCTGTGTCGTAAACCCCCGTTCCATTTACCTGGGGGGGGGGGTCGCCCGCTCCTTCGCATTGCTTGTGCCGGGAATCAAAGAGACGTTTACCCGTGATGTCCTGCCGCAATGCGCCGAGGTGGAAATCCAGCCTACGCGGCTCGGATACAACGCCTCCCTACTGGGTGCCGCCTCTCTCTGTTTCCCTATGGGCTCCGCGTAGGGACGCAGTAGGCGACACACGCGATGACATACCATCTTTCCGACACGCGCGTGTCGCCCGTCGCTTGTCGCATGTCACTTCTTCTCAGCATCTCGGCTGGCACGTAGCGCCCCGCTTACCACGCCTTTCACGCCAAACTTATAGGCAAGACATGTCTTGACGGTTCGGGTTGGTTATGGTTGAATAGTTCGCGTCTTGAAACAATGGAGAAAGCAATGAAAAGTTGGATTTTATGTGGAATGGTCGGTTTGGCGATGTTGTCGTGTGCGCAGGATACGGTGAAGCTTCCCGCGCCGCAGAAGGATGGCGGGATGTCGCTGATGCAGGCACTGGCGAACCGCAAGACGGGGCGCGAGTTCTCCTCGAAGGAGCTATCGCAGCAGACGCTCTCCTCCCTCCTGTGGGCGGCGTGCGGCATCAACCGCGCCGACGGTCGCCGTACCGCGCCGACAGGCATCAACTGTCAGGATACGGATGTGTATGTCGTGTTGCCGGGCGGAGCCTACCGCTACGACCACAAGGCGCACGCGCTGGTGTTGTGTACGGCGGGTGACCATCGCGAATTGATTGCCTATCGTCAGGCTTTCCCGCGTCAGGCTGGCGCCACGCTGCTCTTCGTGCAGGATCACGGAAAGACTTTTGGCAGGTCGGAGGTGGACAAGGCCCGCTTCGGCGGCATCCACACCGGCGCGATCATGCAGAACGTCTATCTGTTCTGCGCTTCGGAAGGGCTTGTCTGCGTGGCGCGCGAACAATTGGATCGTCCGCGCCTGGCGCAGGTTTTGAAACTATCGGACAATCAGAAGATCGTGCTGAGCACAACGGTCGGTTATCCGCAAGGAAAGTAAGAAGGAGTCTCTGTCATGTTGGACATCAAACGGATTCGGGAAAATTTTGACGAGGTGGTTGCCGGCGAGCGCCGCCGCAACAACGAGGCGTATGTGGAGCTGGTGAAACAGGCGCGCGATCTGGATGTGGATCGTCGCCGGCTGCTCAACGAGAGCGATGCGCTGAAGACGGAGCGGAACACGCGTTCCAAGGAAATCGGCCAGCTGAAGAAGGCTGGACAGGACACGACGGAAGTGCAGGCGGAAGTCCGCAAGATCGGGGATGCGATCCTGGAGAAGGATGCCGCCGTGCGCGAGATCGAGGCGAAGCTGCAGGAAGTCATGCTGCGCATCCCCAACGTTCCGAACGCGGAAATTCCCGACGGCCCGGACGCTTCCGGAAACGTCGTGGTGCGTACCATCGGCAAGAAACCGGAATTCGATTTCAAACCGCTGGACCATCTGGAACTGGGCACCAAGCTCGGCATCTTCGATCTGGAACGCGCGGCGAAAATCACGGGGACCGGATTCCCCATGCTCGTCGGCGTCGGCTCCCACCTGCAGCGCGCGTTGATCCAGTACATGCTGGATCTGCACACGGAGAAGCAGGGATACACCGAGGTGCTGCCTCCGTTCGTGGTCAACTCCGACTCCATGCGCGGCACGGGACAGTTGCCCAAGATGGCGGAGGATATGTACCACTGCGAGGTCGATGACTACTGGCTGGTGCCGACGGCGGAAGTTCCGGTCACGAATATCTACCGCGACGAGATCCTGACACAGCCGCTGCCGATTTACCTGACCGCCTACACGCCCTGTTTCCGACGCGAGGCTGGTTCCGCCGGGAAGGACACGCGCGGTATCAAGCGCGTCCACCAGTTCGACAAGGTCGAGATGGTAAAGTTCGTGGAACCGGAGACCAGCTATGACGAACTGGAGAAGCTCGTACAGAACGCCGGTGACGTGTTGGAAGGGCTGGGACTTTACTACCATGTCCTGAAGCTCTGCACCGGCGACATCTCCTTCTCCTGCGCCAAGTGTTACGACCTGGAATTGTGGGCGCCCGCACACGAAGAGTGGCTGGAGGTCTCCTCCTGCTCAAACTTCGAGGATTTCCAGGCCCGCCGCCTGAACTGCCGGTATCGCGGCAAGGACGGCAAACCGCGCCTGGTCCACACGCTGAACGGATCCGGCGTGGCTCTGCCGCGCCTGATGATCGCCCTGCTCGAACAGTGCCAGCAGGCGGACGGATCCGTCCTCTTGCCGGAGGCGATCTGGCCCTACATGCGCGGCATCAAGAAGCTGGAGCCGATCCGTTAGGCGGCAGGCCAACCTTGAACTGATAGAGGGCGGGACGCGCCGCGTCACGACCGCAATGCTCAACACGCTTGCCGATACGTTCAAGGTTGGGTGGTTGGGTGGTTAGGTGGTTGGGTGGTCGAGTGGTTGGGTGGTTAGGTGGTTGGGTGGTTGAAGGATAGGAACTTATCCTCATTTCCGTGCGGAGCTCGGGCGACGGACTTATCGGATCGAGGCCGACCTAACAGCTGCCAGCCAACAGCTACCAGCTATCACCTACCACCTCGTCTACAACTTCATTGTTCACAAATCTCAAATGCTCACAAATGCCAACAATGTCACAAATCACAATGCCATTTCAATTTGTATTTGTGGCAATTGTGAACAATCGGGGAAGTTATCTGAATCGAATCACTCACGCAACGCGCGGGCGGAGGGGCTAACAGCTAACAGCCACCACCTAAATTATCGGCAATGTCTATGAGTTGGATCGGAACAGGAATCGGAGCACTTTTGGGATCGCGAAACGGGGGAATCCTCGGAGCGATCATCGGTGCCGTCATCGGGAACTGGCTAGAGGAAAAAGCCAAGGTTTTGGTAAAAGACTCCGATTCCGGGCAACGTCCCGCGACCGAAGGAGAACTCGCTACGCTTGCCGCGATCGCGGCGATGCTGGCGAAGCTCGCAAAGGCGGACGGACGGATTACAGAGGACGAGATCCACTTCTGCGAACGTTGCTTTACCCGACTCGGATTCTTCGGCGAGAAACGCGAATACTGCATCCGTATTTTCCGAGAGGCGAAAAACGACGGGCATACGATTTATGAGTATGCCCAGTCGTTCGCCGCCGCGCAACCGAATTCCCGCATCCGGGAAATCGTCTATGGGATTCTCTGGGATTTGGCGGATGCGGACGGAGTCATCGCCCCGGAAGAGATGGAGATCCTTCGACAGATTGTCTCCTTCCTTCGCATTGATCCGTCGCTTTTCGTTTGGGAATGTCGCCAGCGCGGGTGTTGGGACGCGCGGAGTAACAGCGGACAGCGTGAAACTCCGGAATCCGATCCGTATGAAGTCCTCGGCTGTTCCCGGTCCGCGACCAACGAGGAGGTACGGAAAGCCTACCGCGAAAAGGTCAAGCAACTGCACCCAGACGTCCTGCGTGCCCAAGGCCTTTCCGACGAGTTGATCGCCAAGGCCAACGACCAGATGGCGCGACTGAACGCCGCCTGGAACGAAATCAAGCAGCAACGGGGACTGTGATGCAAGCGCTTCATGCCTGCCGCGAGTAAGCAGTCGAGAGTAGCTAGAATCCTAGAATCTAACACTCCACCGCCCAACCACTCAACCACTTACAAGCTACCCGCTTCTCTTTCTGATTGCCTGATGCGCTTGGGTTCGCTATACTAACGCGCATGATTCGCACAGGTATAGGGTATGACTCCCACCGTTTCGCGGAGGGACGGCGGTTCGTGTTGGGAGGCGTGGAAATCCCGTCGGATGTCGGCTTGCTCGGCCATTCCGACGCGGATGCGCTGATCCATGCATTGATCGACGCATTGCTGGGAGCAGTTGCCGCCGGTGACATCGGGCAGCATTTCCCCGATTCCGATCCGACGTGGAAAGACGCCGACAGCCGCAAGTTGCTGGCGACAGTCGTGTCGGAACTGGAGGCTGGGCGTTGGCGCGTCGTGAATGTCGATGCCACGGTAGTTGCCGAGCGCCCCAAGCTCGCGCCGTTCATCGTGCGGATGCGGGAGTCGCTGGCCACGATTCTTCATGTCGAGGTTTCGCGGGTTTCCGTCAAGGCGAAGACGAACGAGGGCATGGATGCCGTCGGGCACCGCGAGGGAATCGCGGTCTGGGCGGTGGCGACGGTGGAATCGCCACCCGAGGGAAACGCGCCGCAGGATTTTTAGAAAAGGAGAGAAGGTCGTATGCAGTTTTACAATGGATTGAGCAGAACCAAAGAGGAGTTCGTTTCGTTGCGTCCGGGCACCGTGGGAATGTACACCTGCGGACCGACCGTCTATAACTACGCCCACATCGGGAATTTCCGCGCCTACACCTTCGAGGACATTCTCCGCCGCGCGTTGGAGCTGGACGGCTGGAAGGTGAAGCAGGTAATGAACCTGACGGATGTCGATGACAAGACGATTCGCGGGAGCCGGGAGAGCGGCAAGCCGCTGAAGGAATACACCGCGCCTTACATCCAGGCGTTTTTCGAGGACTTGAAGACGCTGAACGTCCAGCCCGCCGCCGTTTATCCCGCAGCCACGGATCATATCCCGGAAATGCAGGCGTTGATTCAGCGTCTCTTCGAGAACGGACTGGCCTACGTTTCGCAGGACGGTTCCGTCTATTTCAGCGTCGGCAAGTTCCCCTCCTACGGCAAGCTGGCGCATCTCGACCGTGAGAACCTGCGCGTCGGCTCTCGCGTCGCGAACGACGAGTACGACAAGGAAAGCTACGGGGACTTCGCGCTCTGGAAGGCGTGGGAGGAATGCGACGGCGATGTCGTCTGGGACTCGCCTTGGGGGAAGGGACGCCCCGGCTGGCACATCGAATGCTCCGCCATGTCGATGAAATACCTCGGCGAGTCGTTCGACATCCACACGGGCGGCATCGACAACCTCTTCCCGCACCACGAGAACGAGATCGCGCAGGCGGAAGGCGCGACCGGCAAGCAGTTCGTCCGCTACTGGCTGCACTGTGCGCACCTGCGCGTGAACGGAGAGAAGATGTCGAAGTCGCTCGGAAACTTCTTCACCTTGCGCGACCTCCTGCAGAAGGGGTACACGGGCCGCGAGATTCGTTATGTCCTCATCAACGCGCATTACCGGCAACCGCTGAACTTTACCTTCGATGCGCTTGCCGCCGCCCGCACCTCGCTGGCGCGTGTAGATGAATGCGTGGATGCGTTGACCTCCCTCGCCGGAACGGAGAAAGCGGACGACACGCTGCCCGAATGGGCGCAGACCGCGCAGGACGCTTTCCTGTCCGCGATCCGTGACGACCTGAACATCCCGGAGGCATTCGCCGCGCTCTTCGAACTGGTGCGCGGCAGCAACACGGCCATCAAGGACGGTGCCTTGCAACCCTCCGGCGCGGCGGCCGTGCTGGCACTCTTCGACCGTCTCGACCACGTGCTGGGCGTCGTGCGGTTCGGTCGCGCGCAGCAGGAAGAGGAAATCCCCGCTGAGATCACCGCGCTGGTTGAAGCACGTGCGAAAGCCCGCGCCGAAAAGAACTGGGCGGAATCGGATCGTCTGCGCGATGAGATCGCCGCACGCGGATACTGCGTCCGCGACTCCAAGGAAGGACAGAAAGTCAAGAAGGCGTGAGGACGGTTTCGTTCAAGACCTTCGGCTGCCGTCTCAATCGCGCCGAAACCGATCGCTACGCCGCCGAGTTCGCCCTCGCGGGAATCGCGACCGTTCCGTTCGGAACCGCATCGGATATCGTGGTGATCCATACCTGCGCGGTGACGGCAACGGCGGAACGGGAGTGTTTGCGGATCGCAGGTTCCCTGCGCCGCAAAAATTCCCGCGCGTGCCTGGTACTTTCCGGGTGCGCGGTGGAAAGCGCGTCACGGGAACGGCTGGCGAACCTCGGTATGAATCTGGTCGTGCCTCGCGAGCAGTCGGATCATCTCGTCTCCCTCGTGCTGGCACACCTCGGTACGGAACGCGAAACGTCGCATTCGGAGCAAGCATCTGCCGGAACAGGACGCGAGACGGCAGCTCTGGCGTCACCGCGCCAACGCGCCTTGCTGAAGGTACAGGACGGGTGCTCCAATTACTGTACCTACTGCTTCGTGCCTTTGGCTCGCGGAAAACCGCAGAGCCGTCCGTTTCAGGAATGCCTGGCGGAGGCGAAGGAATGGATCGGAAAGGGATTCGAGGAAATTGTCGTTGTCGGTTGCAACCTCGCGCTCTATGAAGACGGCGCGAAGCGGCTTCCGGATCTTCTGGCCGCCTTGACGGAACTGGACGGCGTCGGGCGCATCCGATTGAGTTCGCTGGAGCCGGGGAGGTTCGAACGGGAGATTACGGCGATCATGGCGGCAACTCCCAAGCTCTGCCCGTTCCTGCATCTGCCGATCCAGAGCGGGGATGACGACGTATTGCATCGGATGGGACGTTTCTACAACGCATCCTACCTACGCGAAATGCTGGACGAGATTGTTCAACTTGTCCCGACCCTCGGGTTGGGGGCGGACCTGATCACCGGATTCCCCGGCGAAACGGAGGAGATGTTCCGTCACACGAAACAACTGGTGGAGGACTATCCGTTTTCGAACCTGCATGTCTTCCCCTACAGCGAACGCCCCGGAACCCCGGCGGTCTCTTTTCCCGACCAAGTTCCCCTACCCGTGCGCAAACAACGCGCCTCCGAGCTAATCGCCCTGCGCGAGACGAAGCGCGAGGCGTTTGCCACGCGCCAGCTGGATCGCGTGGTCGCGCCGCTCATTGAGACCGTCGCGGACAACAGAACCGGGCACGGATGGACGGCGGAATATCTCCCATGCTCTATCTCCGACGTGGGCCGGGATTCAATCGGCAAGATCCTCTCCGTGCGCGTGACCGCCGTTTCCGGCGAAGAACTCCACGGCACACGTCTGCAAGAACGCATTGCTCGCACGGTGGGGTAGTTCGGCGGTACCCCCTGCGCACAGACTAAAATGCCTAGAAGCTCTAGAAACGCTAGAGGCTCTAGCCTACCAGCTACGGTTTCTAAAAATTGTCCGACAGAGGAATTGAGGTTTACCGTCTGCGAATGACGACTAGGAACAGGCCGACTAGCAGGAAGGCGAAACCGGCGAACACCACGGGGACACCGGGATCGCGTGAGAAGCGCAAAACCGTGTATTTGATCGGGTATCCGTTCGAGTCGGTTTTCTCCGTATAGTTCCACTGGTAAATCCAATAGCCCTGGATGTAGGCGGGATGGTTGACGAGGATATCGAGATGGCGCGGCTCCCGTCCCGGTTCGAGGATCGTCACTTGGCTGCAATACTCCTTGATCGGGCTTTCCGGCCCGTCGTACCGGGTGGCGTAGCACCGGTTCAGCCTCACGGAAAATGGAATCCGCCCGACATATTCCGTCAGCCTCTCCCCGCTCCACAGCGTGTCCGTGCAGTCGCCGTCCCACAACGCCATCGAGCCAGCCACCGGCTTGACACCGGTGTCGCGGATGAATTGCAACACGGTGTAGGAGGTCGGCTCCGGACGGAATCCGTGCGGATCCTGCACCTTGTCCCAGTACGACTGGGCGACGCAATACCCCGCGAGATAGACGGGACTGGTGTTATGCAGTTCCACGGTGTACGGGGCGCGGTTCGATTCCGTGATCCGCAACTCGCAACTCGCCTCGTAAGAGGAAACGATCGTCAGTTTCTCGACCTTGACGGAGAACGGCAGATCCCCGGCGTAGCTGCGCAACTGGTACCCCTTGCGCAATTCGCGGGATTCTTCGTTCTCGGACAGCCACAGGCTTCCGACGACTTCCGCTTCCGGCACACGGTCAAGTAATTGTACCACACGTCCCCAAACCCAACCTCCCAGAATCAGGGCGCATCCGAAGTGCAGCAGGAAGCTCGCCCGGCGCCGCCGCCAGAACGAACGGAGGGCAGACCAGCCGATCCAGACGCAAAGCAGGGAGACCGCCGCAACCGCAACGGGCGTACCCATCCACGAACTGGCGCGTTCGGAACCGGGAAACGCCAAGGCGACGGCAATCCACGCCATTGCCCCGCAAGCGACAACCACACGCGACAGCGAAAACAATCTCACCGGTTCCCCTTCCGCGCCGCGCTACAGGCGAATCCCCTTCTCGCGCAGTTCTTCCGCCGTGCGCGCGTAGGCGGGATCGATCTCGATCGGAATCGGAGAGTCCTCCGGAATCCCCGCCCACCTGCGCCATTTGGCCTGCAAATCGTGGCGGCAGCTTGCGGGAGAGTCCACCCCCTCCGCGTTCTTCACGGGCGAGAATTCCTCCGCCCGGTCAAACGCGAGGTTCAGCACGCGCTTCGCGTCCGGCAGCACGTCGAAAATGAATTTTTCGAACTTGCATGCGTTCGGTGCGCCGGGCTTGACGATAGTCCCGTCATCCGCCACGTAGGGAACTTTCTTATGCGCGATGTGCAGGGGCAGTTTCTTCTTGGATTCCCGTTCCAGAAAGGCGCGGGAGAAGACGTGGATCGCCACGCTCCCGTACTTGAAGTAGAGATCGCCGTTTGACTTGCGGCGCGTCGCCTGTTCCTCGGTCAGCTCGGAATACTCGATCATCGAGAATACCGGACCGCGCTTGACAACCATGCCGACCCCTTCGTGGGGATCGCGCTTCGCGACGAGCTTGAGCGAAATCTCCGCTTTTTCCAGCGCGTGCAACCCGATGAACGCGGGATCCGCGATCTCGACCATCGGGTTATCGACCTGGAAGTAGAAGATGGAGCGGATGCCGCGAGCCTTCATATCGGCGAGACATCCGTTCTTCGCCAACGCCGTCAAGGTGCCGCCGTGTCCGTCGGGGCTCAGGAAGATGTGGTCGGGACGATCCAGCATAATCTTGCCGTCTTGATCCAGCGCGGGAAGCATCCCCTGGACAAAGAAGATCACGTCTTCCGGCGGCAGGCCGAAGAAACGGTTCTTTTGAAAACAAGCGACCGTCGCCGCATGGTTGACGTCACTCGTCATAATGTAAAACGGAACCCGCGCCTGATACCGTTTCGAGAGCGCCAGAACCTTGCGCGCGTGGAAATAGAAGAGCGGCTGATCGGTCAAAGGCCCGATCGGGAACGCGCCCTTCGGCCCGTCAAATCCGAGACGGCTTCCCTGCCCGCCCGCGACAAGCAGAACCGCCACCCGGCCATTCGCCAGCTCCTTCTCACCCACGCGGAGCGCCTTCGCATAGAGTTCGGGCGTCCATTCCACCACCTCCGGCGCGACCGGATCCTCCTGCGGAATCGCCTCGGACGGTTCCAGCAAACCGCGCATCCGTGTCAGCATGGGGAAGTCAAGACTCTCGATCTGGGAAAGCAACGCCTTTCGCTGCGAAGGCTTCAGCTGTTTCCAGAACCGCAACACCTGTTCCTGCCCGTTCGCGGCAAGCACTCGTTTCGCTTCGTCAAAGGTCATCATACCGTTTTCTCCCCCGCCCTGAAGTCGCGCTACTGCACCTTGTGCAGCAACTGGCTCTGGCGGTATTTGTTCAGTTCCTCGATCTCATCCTGAATCTTCTGGAAGTCCACGCGGGGCAGACTCTTCTCGTAGTTCACGTCGTCAGGATTCCGCAACGCCAGCGACAGGCGCCCCTTGATCTGCTCCGCGAAAACCAGCATCTCCGCCTCGCGGGGCGTCACCTCCAGCGTCACCGACGTATAGGTGCCGCCGCGCGTCTCGCCGATCAACTGCGATTTCGCCGTGTCCCGTCCCGTCGCCAGCACGAGGACATCCTGCAGCATCGTCAGCGTCACCAGCTCCATCTTGTCGGGCGCGGTCTTGGAGGGGAACGAAAAGGTACCCAGTACGTCCACGTGGTCGTTCGGGCGCACCATACCGCTCACCGACGCCGCACCGGAGACATTGATCGAAATCGCGCGCCGGCCGGTCTTGATGTCGCGGGCAAGCCCGCGGGTCTCCGGATTGCCGCCTTCGATGTCCGACCAGAAGATCGGCTTTGCCTTCTGTAGCTTGTTCACCGTCTTCCGTCCCAGCAGGTAATGGTAGTCGTTCTCCAGAATGGCATGGTCGCCCACCGCGTTTTCAAAGGCGGATATGACGCCGATATCTTCACGCGACAATACCGTACCCGACGGAATATCGCGCTTGACACACAGCACGTTGATCTCCGTGTATTTCTTCTGGAGCGAACGCTTCATGCGCACCACTTCGTCATCTTTCGAGGACAAATACGAGTTGGTCAGCACCGCCGCCAACAGTCCCACCACCACAGCCAAAATCAGAATAATCTGCGTTTTCATACTCTCTCCCCCCCCCTTAGCGTTTGGCGATCGACGCGAGCAGTCCGCCGCACAGCAGAAACTCGCGCTGGCGTTCGCTCAAATCGACCTCGACACCGAATGAAAACGCCTTCGTCTCGTCGCGTACCGTCGCCTTCCCGTCGCCCGCGATCGCGGCGCGGAATCCGTCGATGACAAGCCTGTCCCCCTTCTCGATCCGGTCGTAATCCGACGGATCGGAAAAGACGAACGGGACAATCCCGAAGTTGATGAGGTTCGCGCGATGGATACGCTCGACACTCTTGGCGATCAACGCCTTCACGCCCAGATACATCGGGCACATCGCCGCGTGCTCGCGACTGGACCCCTGCCCGTAACTCTCCCCCGCGACAATCACATTCGCGAGTCCCGCATCGCGGTTTCGGCTGGCATTCCCGTAGAATTCGGGATCGGTATGCTCGAAGACATACTGCGCGTACACGGGAATGTTGGAACGATACTTCAACCGCTGCCCCGCCGGCATGATGTGATCCGTCGTGATCCGGTCCCCCACCTTGATTGTGGCGACACCGTCCAACTTTTCTTCCATCGGCTTGCCGGAGGGCACCTGACCGATGTTCGGACCCCGTACAATCTCCGCCTCCGGAATCCCCCTCCCCGCCGTCTCGCCGTACAGGAAGAGACTGTCGTCGATCTTGAACGCAACCGGATCCTCGACCGGATCCGGCAGATCCATCGTGCGCGGATCGGTGAAAACGCCCGTCAGCGCGGCGGCGGCGGCGGACTCCGGGCTCACCAGATAGACCTGCGCGGACTGCGTCCCGCTCCGCCCCTCGAAATTGCGGTTGCTCGTCCGGAGACTGACCGCGTTCGTACCCGGCGACATGTGATTCCCGATGCAGAAACCGCAGGCGTTCTCCAGCAGGCGGACGCCAGCCGAGAAGAAATCGAACAACAAGCCTTCCTGCGAAAGCATCTCGATGACCTGGCGCGAGCCGCACGCGACGCCGACCTCGGTGTGCGGCGCGATCTTCTTGCCGCGCAACATCAGCGCCACCGTCTTCAAGTCGCGATAGGAGGAATTCGTGCAGGAGCCGATCAGCACCTGGTTGACCTTCTGCCCCAGGAACTTCGACAACGGCTCCACGTTTCCGGGATTGTGGGGACAGGCGACCATCGGCTCCAGTTCCGAAAGGTTGATCTTCAGTTCCGCATCGTAGGACGCGCCGTCATCGGCCTTCAGTTCCACCCAGTCCTGCTCGCGCCCCTGTGCGCGGAGAAACGCCTTGGTGACCTGATCGCTCGGAAAGACGGAAGTCGTCACGCCCAGCTCCGCCCCCATGTTGGTGATCGTGGCACGGGCAGGGACGTTCAGCGTGGCGACGCCCGGGCCCGCGTACTCAAAGACCTTCCCGACATTCCCCTTCGAACCGAAAACCTGCAAGACCTTCAGAATCACGTCCTTCGCGGAAACGCCCGCCTGAAGTTTCCCCTCCAGCCAAATGCGCGTCACCCTCGGACAGGCAAGGTAGAACGGCCCGCCCGCCATCGCCACCGCGACATCGATGCCGCCCGCGCCGATCGCGACCATGCCGATGCCGCCGCCCGTCGGCGTGTGGGAGTCACTGCCCAGCAGCGTCGCCCCCGGCTTCCCGAAACGCTCCAGATGCAACTGGTGGCAAATCCCGTTTCCGGGGCGGGAGAAAATTTCACCGTACCGCTTGGCGACGCTCTCCAGATAATCGTGGTCGTCCGCGTTCTCGAAACCGACCTGGATCGTGTTGTGATCCACATAGCTGACGGAGAGGTCCGTCTTCACGCGATCAACCCCCATGCTCTCAAACTGAAGGTCCACCATCGTCCCCGTCGCATCCTGTGTCAGCGTCTGATCAATCCGAATCGCGATTTCCTCTCCGGGAACCATTTTCCCCGAAACCAAATGCGCATCCAGAATTTTCTCCACGATATTCCAAGCCATCTTCGACTCCTTCGCAATCAAAACGGCAAGTATTATATCGCATTTTACGCCCATTGAGAAGCTGAAAAGCAGAGAGCTTGCCCATAAGTCAAGGTTAGGTGGTCGGGTGGTCAGTCCGCCGTACACCGTCCAGAATCTCTAGAACCCCTAGCCCGCCTGCCACCACCTACCTGCCACCAGCGTACCCTGCGCTCTTGACGGCTCTGCGTGAGAACCAAACGAGGTTCAACTCTTCAACTGCCGAAGGCACGTCCGTGTCCGCCATCTTCCATCCGTACTCTGTCCGTTTCCATTTGACGGGGACTATTCTGCCACCTTTCCGCGTCCCGCGCAAGCCGATTCCGGTTTCGCGGGAACCGCCCTGCCGGAGACGGTCAGCTTGACGACGCGGGACGCTGGGTCGCGGGAGAAGGTCACAACGTACACGCTCACGCTGAACGGGCCGGGTTCTAGGCGAGGCCTGACCCGCACCGTCACG
>JAFSTA010000253.1 GCA_017450695.1 Kiritimatiellia bacterium
AGGTGAGGAGATTGCCGTCCGCGTCGTATGTCGGCTCGCACGGGGGCTCGGAGTCACTGAGGATGGCGGCGTACTGGTTGCGCGCGTTGGCGGTGTAGAGGTTCGTCGCCGCGTTCCAGGCGGAATGCAGCGAGTTGCCGATGGAGTCGTAGGAGTACGAGTACGCGTTCGTCGCGATGGACGCGGCGACAACCTCGGAGCGGGGGTTGTAGCCGAACGCGTCCCCGTTGCGCGACACGACGCGTCCGAGGCGGTTCTCTTCTTGATGCGGTTTGGTCAACCGCCTGCTTGTTCTCACCGCTTGATTCCTTATCTCATATACTCTGCCCATAGACCTTATTCCTTCGGGGTGTCTCTATCGGGATGAGGGGGAAACAAATTCGATCTTGTAATTCCTCCATCCGTCTCCATCCCAGCCTTTCGTCCCCTCGACCGCTTCCACGACAATGTTCGTGGCGAACGGGAGTCCCCTTCCGATGCGCGGCGCGTCGCCGCTGAACCGAACCCGTTTGAGCGCCGCGCATCCGAAAAATACATCAACTCCAAGAGCCTCGAGACCGCAGGGAATGCTGACGGCCTCAAGAGACGTGCATCCAAGGAATGCCCTGTCCCCAATGTTCGTGAGGGAGTTTGGAAAGGCAACTTGGGACAGGGCGAAGCAGTTGTAGAACGCCTCGTCACCGATCGATCTCAGGTGTTCGGGCAAAGAGACCTTGCGGAGCCGGAGACAGTGGCTGAAAACCCTGCTTTGAATCCTGTCCAGCTTCCGGGGAAGCTCCGCTTCGGTTACATGGTCACACCCCATAAAGGCCCCATCCCCTATTGAGTCCAGGTCAGCCGGCAAGGACATCTTCCTCATGGCATTGCATCCGAAAAAAGCCTCGGCTCCTATGTTGGTGACAGCGGCAGGAATCGTAATCTCCGTCAGCCCGCTCATCGAAAAGGCCTTCGCGCCGATATTCCGCAGCGTTGCGGGGAAATGAAACGACTTGAGCGCTTCACAACTATGGAATGCAGACTTATAGATGTTTGTTCCTTGTGCGAAACCGTTGACCTTCTCCAGACTGGCACAGCGGATGAAAGCGAGCCAGTCTATATTCTGAACGCTGTCTGGGATGGTTACCTCCCTGATTGTTCTGCAATCCTGAAAAGCCCTCACACCAATCTCCCTGACGCCGGGAGAAATCGAAACGGCGGACAGGTTCGTGCATCCGCGAAACGCCCCGCCCCCGATCTTCACGACCCTGTACCCCGCAAGCGTTGACGGCACCGATATGGCACCGGAGGTGGATTCAGGAATGGCGGGGATGTTCGGGGTGCGGTATGCCCGATCTGAGTAAACTCCATAATCGGAGAAAACTCCATAACGCGGGTTCGCGTCGTGAATTTCCGCAACGCCATTGGAGACGGAAAACTTCCACGGTATGCCGTCAACTGTGGCGATATAGGTCAGGGGGCGCTTGCAGGGTTCGGAGCCCGCAGCCAACGCAACGTGCGTAAGGCAACAGGTGAAAATCAATTTTCCTAGCTTCATATCATCATGTCCTTTCATCGTGATTGCGGGATCAACTACTGGATCGGCATTCCGCGCGCCCTTGGGGGCAAGCCGTTGCCCAGGGCGCGATGCCAGTTCTGACCGTCAAGCTTCCAGTCACCCGTTTTCGTCGGCGGCGATTTAAGCGTGATGCCATTGTCGCAATCCAGGGCTAGTGTAAACCTTATTTCCGCGATGATGCCTTCATGCTGCCATTTGGTATCGTCCTCATCGCGTGGAAGCAGGAAGTTCTCGACGGGATGCGTAGTGCTGTTGTCTCCGTATGCCCCGTTATTCTCCGTTCCGAAACCGTCTCCCGGCAACGGTTTTGGTCTGACGTCTGTACGCGGCCGTGTACCATATTTCGTCAGTTGAACAATCACCTCGGCACTTCCTTTTAGCCCCGATAACTGGCCGTGCATCATCGCGAAAACTTCCGCGTAATACATTTGTTTAAACCTTATGTTATTGCTTGCCCAGTTGCCCCCATCAACATTCCCTTTCCCAAAATACATCTCCCCGCTGGGAATGGAAAAGTAATCAATTATATCGTCCGCATTTTCACCCGTAAGGCATTCGCAAGCCTTGATTTTAATGCGTCGGCGAAATTTGAAGCGGGATTCGCCATAGACCGCAAGCCAGAGATCGGACTCATACCTTACCGACTCACCACCAAAATGCTCAACCACAGATCCGGTATTTGGCCCAATCGTCCCAAAGCTCAACCCCAGGCAATCATACCGGTACAAACACCCGTTCCCGCACATCGCGTACAGGTTCACGCCGCCCTCTTCCTCTATCGGGTCACGGCTGAGCCAGCGGCGGAGTTCGGGCGAATACACCCGTTCGCCGTAGTCGTATGCGCCGAGGGCGGCGATCCACGGTTTCGTGCTGAAGCGGTGGCGGAAGGTGTCGGAGAAAGAACCCGATTGGGAGATGGTGTTGCCGAAGGCGTCGTATTCGTATTCTGCCACTACTGCGCCAGTCTCACTGATGTAGGCGGTCACGTACAGTTGCCGCTGCGTCGCGGGATACCGCTCCTCGCTCCGTCCCCGCGGGACGGCGATAAAATCGCGGTCGCCCGGCGGCATCGCCTTGGGCTTTGCGCTCTTTTGATGTCCGTTGGCGTCGTAGAGCGGGGCGTACCACGCGCCGTCGCGCTTCACCCCCAGCAGTCCTCCAACGCCGCCCGCGCTCTGCAGCGAGCCGGAGAGGTCGGTTCCCCAGACATACACCGTGTCGGAGAGAGGCAGCTCGGAGGAGGCGTCGAAGGTTCGCTCGTACACGGGGTTCCAACCGTCGAAAACGCGGTCGGTGTAGTCGGGACTGTCCGTCTCACTCTTCGCCTTCGTCAGTTGCCTTTTCTCTCTCATACGCAGTCCATTTTACCTTTCAGTATTGTGCTGGTCAATCAGAATCACCTATTCGGTCATTCGATGATAAACTTAACCCGCTCATTTTTCCATCCCCTAGGTATCAGCTCAACCCAAATCCCATAGTCTTCAATTCGGATTATAACGATATCCTTCAACTTCCACGCCATAGCTTCAATAGCGTCGTAGGCGGACACCCCCCTCATATCCAGTGTCACGGTAGGCAGTTGAATTTCCTTTCGAATCCAGTCTTTTTCAAAAATCCCCGCAAAGGTGCGATCCGACGGCACCTCCTCAGTGCCCAGCCATGACGGATGGATATCACATTCAACAATCATCGGCGTCTCGATTTCCCTCAACACAGAATTGAGCAACGTGCAAAAATCATCCAGCGGGCAACTTTCACACGTGATTGAAACTTTAGCTTCCTTCAGCCTTCTAACGGTATCCTCCTCGTTTCTGCCGGGAAGGGAGATATACCCTCGGGGAACCTCAGTCTCCAAGGACAGAGGATAACGCCCGAGCAGAAGCCCGTCAAAGCCGCGGACATAAAAGTAACCTTTTTCTTTTTCACGCGCAAAACGTGAATTTCTGGAGTCACGGATGTTCTTCGGTATGTCGATGCTGTCTGGAACCTGCGTGATCGGTCGGGTGTGTTCTTTCCCGGCAAACTCCACGGGCAAATGGATGATATCTCCAGCAATACAGGCGAAAACATACAGGGATAACACGGATAATGCGAGTCTCGTTCGAATCATGTTAAAGCCCTTTCGTTTTAAGCGGGATTCTGATCAGGGGATTACCCCACTCCGCCAACTCGATGTAGTCCAAGCCGTGCGAATACAGGGCAAATCCAATCCGTCTGCCGGATCTAAACCATTGTCTGTCAGAGGCTGAAAAACTGTTTGGCTCCGGATGGGTGTGATAAAAAACAATAGCTTTGCTGCCTTTTGGACATTGACATTTCGCATTCAGCTCAACGTTCCCTGATGTCGGAATCCCCCCCATTGAGATGCTGCCTATTTCTACTTTTGCCAGATACTTCTTCAATTCTTTTGTATCCTCGATTTCTCTTTCTACGCCACCAATGTTAAACCTGTAAGCACCTGGATATGGACCGGTGCTTGAAACTTTCCCATCCTTACAACAGATATACCCCGAATATTCTCTGTAATACTTGTATGTTTGGGAGTTCCTCTTGTAAATACCAGTGCCATGTATCACGATCCTGATCGCATTACTATATGACAATCTGTCAGCTTCCAACAGTTTTTCCGTTAGTTTGGCTCGGATGTCCTCATCGGTACAGCAATTTTTAATTACCTTTTTAAGTCCAAACGGATCCACGCCGTTCACCGCGTCGTTCCCGCACATCGCGTACAGGTTCACCCCACCTTCTTCTTCGATTGGGTCACGGCTCATCCAGCGGCGCAACCCCGGGGAATACAGCCGTTCGCCGTAGTCGTACGCGCCCAGCGCGGCGATCCACGGCTTGGTGCTGAAGCGGTGGCGGAAGGCGTCCGCCATCGCGCCGGACTGTGCGATCGTCGCGCCGAAGGCGTCGTACTCGTACTCCGCCACTACCGCGCC